>JAUNWG010000118.1:4532-5250 GCA_030540435.1 Eubacteriales bacterium | reverse complement strand
TCCCGGCTCACGACTCCAGTATAAAGCACAATCCTCCGCGACCTCTTTATTAAAACAGACATCTACCAGCAAATTTAAATCTGTATTTCCCAATGCTTCAATGAGCGACGGATTGGTACCTCCTACGGTGTGTCCGTGAAAATATGCATACGCATTTTCTCGAATTTTCTTCAACAGCTCCTGATCATACGCCGTGCCAACGAACTTGATTCTCTTGTCGCTCTTGAAATGCAGTTTTTCTTCTAGTTCATTCAGGAATCGGTCATTGACATTTGTGATGATTGCAAAGTCCTTCTTGCTACTACTCTTCATGAACTCACGGATCATAATCTCAAAGGAGTTTTCCGGTACAAATCGACCGACGACAAGGTAATAACCCTTTTTCGTCAGTCCCTTTTCCTTATACCAGTCCACCAGCTTCTCATCATCGTCTGCCAACTTACTGAGGGTCAAATCTGCCCCGTATGCAATAAATATGGTCTTTGGGTTTCTTCCCTTGATCCCCTTTCCATCGTATTGCTCATGTATGTACTTTTCGATATTCACAGAATCACAGATAACAAGATCAGACCATTTTACCATCATCCGCTCGGACAACTTCCAGTATTTTCTTACGAGAGCACTCCACTTAGCTCTCATCCACTCATGTCCATCAGGGTTGAGGTACACCGCACCACCCAGTTTGTGGATTTCCTTATAAAAGTGCCTCATAAATGGC
>JAUNWG010000118.1:0-4522 GCA_030540435.1 Eubacteriales bacterium | reverse complement strand
CCGATGCGACAAGCCATGATATATACAATTGGATGAGGTATCTTCTGTTTTTTAATAATCTCGCAGCATTCTTTCAATGCAGCTACATCATAATAAATTGCCTGTGCAGATCCCAGCTTCTCCGGGACGTGAAGCCGAAAGCACTCCGCATTATGGTATACAAATTTATGATTAGAAATAATCTCTGCACCTTCAGTTTTATACGGATCCATGCAACCATCACCGTTTGCTTTACACGCTACATGATATTTTATTTTTGCATTATTTTGATGATACTCAGTCAACTTATTGATAAAAGTCTCATATCCGCCGTATGCACCAAGGCTTTTTGCCCCCACCAGAAATACATGCTGTACTTGATTTTCCTGCATGGATCAATTCTCCTCAAAACTTAAACGTATCCTTCAACCCAATCCACTTCTGATCCTTATCGCTCAGATTCAGCTTTGTGCCATCTTCCAGCGCATATCCCTCAGCACTTGCACTGCCTTTGTATTCGCCTTTCAGTTGTGACCATTCGATACCAATCTCCGGGGCATTCCATGCGAGACCACCTTCATCATTCGGATGATAGAAGTCATCGCATTTATAGCAAAATTCTGCGGTTTCACTCAGCACCAAGAAACCGTGTGCGAATCCTCTCGGAATCAGAAACTGCTTCTTGTTTTCTTCCGTCAGTTCAATACCGTACCACTTTCCATAGGTATCGCTGCCAAATCGTAAATCTACTGCCACATCAAACACAGAACCTTTAATCACTCGAACAAGTTTTGTCTGCGGAAAGTTCTTCTGAAAGTGAAGTCCACGAAGCACACCTTTGGTACTCATGGACTGGTTATCCTGAACAAAGGTAATATCTATCCCCGCTTCTTCCATATCCCGCTGGCTGTAAGTCTCCATGAAATAGCCACGAGCATCGCCATGAACGGCAGGTGTGATCACACAGAGTCCTTCGATACCGCCAACATTTTTCTCAACATTTATCTGTCCCATTGTCTTTATCTCCTCCTATAGCTGTGCTTCCTTCAGGTATCGGCTGACCGCATCCTGCCATGTGGGCAACGACTCAAATCCATTCTCAACCAGCTTGCTCTTGTCCAGTCGGCTGTTGAACGGTCTAGCCGCTTTGCTCAATCCATACTCAGCAGTAGTTACAGGTGTTACCTTGGTCTTGAGTCCATACTGTCTATAAAACTCGCAGCAGAAGTCATACCAACTGATGTACCCACCTTCATTTGTAGCATGATAATAGCCGTACTTTTCCGTTTCACACATATCAACTAGCAGTCGTGCCAGATCGTATGTATAAGTCGGTGTACCAATCTGGTCGTTGACCACTCGGACTTCATCATGCGTCTTGCCCACATTGATCATCGTCTTAATAAAGTTTTTCCCATTCAGACCAAATACCCAGGCAATGCGGACAATGAAATATTTCTCTAAGGTATTGGCTACCGCTAGTTCACCTTCTAGCTTGGTCTGACCATATACATTTAACGGCTTATAGTCCTTGCAATCCGGTTTCCAAGGCTCTGTGCCTTGACCATCGAAAACATAGTCCGTAGACAAATAGAGCATTCTGCAATCAATCTCTTTGCACGCATCGGCAATATTTTGTGTACCGCCTGCGTTGACAGCACTGACTTTTTCTACCTTATCATCATCCTCTGCCATATCTACAGCCGTCCACGCTGCACAGTGGATCACAGCATCCGGTTTTACTTCTGTAATAATCTTCTTACCTGCATCTTTATTTGTAATATCCAATGCCACATACGGTGCAGTTGTTACCGCAGAGTCATCTGTCACACCGCTGTAAATTTCCTGAATGTCGGAGCCTACACCTTCATGACCGCGTTTTAACAACTCATTCATAACGTCGTGTCCCAGCTGACCTCCAACACCTGTTACAAAAAACTTCATTACGCTTCACTCCGTTTTCCGTACATCTTCTCATAGTAGTTCTGGTACTCACCGCTAATGATAGTTTCCCACCACGCGCGATTGTCAAGATACCACTGAATTGTCTTCTTGATGCCATCCTCAAATTTGGTTTCCGGCAACCAACCCAGCTCATCATGGATTTTCGTCGGATCAATAGCATAACGCATATCATGACCTTTTCGGTCGGCAACGTGTGTAATCAAGCTCTCCGGTTTCCCGAGTTCCTTACAGATCAGTTTTACGATATCAATATTTTTCATCTCATTGTGACCGCCGACATTGTAAACCTCACCAACCTTACCTTTGTGAATAATTAGGTCAATGGCTTTGCAATGATCCTCCACATACAACCAGTCACGGACATTCAGACCCTCGCCGTAAACCGGAAGCGGTTTATCATTCAGGGCATTGGCAATCATCAATGGAATCAGTTTCTCCGGGAAATGATATGGACCGTAGTTATTGCTGCATCTTGATATTGTCACAGGCAATCCGTAGGTCCTGTGGTATGCCAACACCAAAAGATCAGCAGCAGCCTTGGAACTGCTATACGGAGAACTGGTATGGATTGGTGTTTTCTCCGTAAAAAACAGATCCGGGCGATCCAACGGAAGATCACCGTAAACCTCATCCGTGCTTACTTGATGATATCTCTTAATCCCATACTTCCGACAAGCGTCCATCAGTGTTGCGGTACCAATGATATTTGTTTGCAGAAAAATCCCAGGATCTTCAATACTTCTGTCCACATGGCTTTCTGCAGCGAAATTCACTATAATATCTGGATGTTCTTCTTCAAAAAGTGTGTAGACCGCTTCCCTATCACAGATATCTGCCTTTACAAATCGGAAGTTTGGATTATCCTTCACAGGCACCAACGTGGACAGATTTCCCGCATAAGTCAGCTTATCCAAGCAGATGATCCGGTAATTCGGATACTTCTTTAACATATGGAAAACAAAGTTGCTCCCGATAAACCCGGCGCCGCCGGTAACAATGATGTTCATTCTCTATGTACTCCTCTGATTCCTGTTTGCATCTTATCTATATTCATGCAACACATCCAAATATTTTCCATCCAGAACGTCCTTCAAATACTGCCCATACTGGTTTTTCTTCAGGACTTCATATACCTCCAGCATATCTTCCCGGCTGATCCAGCCGTTCAGGTAGGCAATTTCTTCCAAGCATGCCACCTTACGGTGCTGGTGCTGCTCAACGGTTTTCACGAAATTCGTTGCATCCACAAGGCTCTCATGTGTTCCGGTATCCAGCCAGGTAAAGCCCTGTCCCAACAATTCTACATTCAGATTATTGTCTTCCAGATAAGTGCGGTTTAGATCGGTGATCTCAAGCTCGCCACGAGCAGAAGGTTTCAGGTCCTTTGCGTACTCTACCACACGATTATCATAGAAATACAATCCTGTCACGCAGTAGTTGCTCTTCGGATGTACTGGTTTTTCTTCGATAGAAACAGCTTTTCCGTTCTTGTCGAACTCCACAATGCCGAAGCGCTCTGGATCATCTACATAGTACCCGAATACAGTTGCGCCCCTGCCGGACTGTGCATTCTTCACAGCAGCTTTCAGACGTTTCTTCAAGCCGTGCCCTGCAAAAATGTTGTCTCCCAAGACCATCGCAACCGTATCATCACTGATAAAGTCTGCACCAATGATAAACGCCTGTGCCAATCCATCTGGAGACGGCTGAATAGCATAAGAAAGATTGACGCCAAACTGATGACCGTCACCCAGCAGGTCACGGAAACGTGGTGTGTCCTGCGGTGTGGAGATGATTAAAATATCCCGAATGCCGGCATTCATCAAAACAGACATTGGATAGTAAATCATCGGTTTATCATATATAGGAAGCAACTGCTTCGATGTTACCTTAGTTAATGGATATAATCTCGTACCGGAACCTCCGGCTAATATGATTCCTTTCATTTTTCTTCTCACCACTTTTATTTTCCTTGATGCTTCTGCTTGTCTTTGTTGTCATAAAGCCTGTTTTCAAGCAACATTGATTCTATATAACGCCAAAATCAAACATGACAACAAGCCCATACCCAACACCTCCGTACTAGGCATAGGCTTGATTTTACTCATTTTCCTCGGTTGATCCTATTTCTCTATCACTCAGCATAGCAATTTTCAAACAATTTGCATTCTTCACGATTGCGTACTCCTTTCCACAAGTCATCATTTATTTATTCAAATACCGCCTATGCACATGATCCAAATATCCACCAATCACGCTCGAAACTGTATTGTAAACCAGATCTGAAATCTGGAATGTCCCAACGCAAAAGATCAATTGATTGCATTCTATAAAAAGGGACATCAGAAATCCGATACATATTGACCGTTTTAGCAGCTGTTTTTTGTTCTCTCCGCCAATTTTCGGAAAGTTCCATAGCAGCAAAAACATCAGTGGCGTAAACAGAAAAATATTATAAATCGGATAAAAGTCCCAACCTCTCTGTCCATACGATATCATCCATCCGGAAAATACAACGGACAGTGGATCATGATATGGTTGCCGTCCAAGCAGAGTCCCATAAGCTAAAATACTAATA
>JAUNWG010000033.1 GCA_030540435.1 Eubacteriales bacterium | reverse complement strand
GATACGGCTCATATAGGTTTCTCGTTTAATCACATTGACCAGCCTCCCTTTTGAAATTGTCATCATGATAATACAAGTATATTAGATTTTCAAGAAAAATCCAATATTTTATCGATTATACTAGATAAAACTATATTTCTATCAATGTGGAATAGTTCGATAGAAAAATACCCATAACGCTTACTGAACGCATTCTCCCTTTGTAGGATCGAATGCGTCAGACGCGTCATGGGTCCCGTAATGTTGTGGTATGTCAATTAGAATATGTCTTCCAGTGACAGCAAATATATTTGATTCTTTCCGTGCCATAAGGGATTTTCCTGTCAATAGATTTGTTGAATTGACAACAAAATGAATATGTATATTTTCAGTATTTTCATGTACTGCAAAAACAACCTGATATTCATCCTGAAAGAGTAGACAAATCTCATAAGCTATACGTGATGCCTGATATGCATTGACATCATCATACTCAGATGAAAATGACAATACAAAATGCCGCGCTTGTATATCCCCGTCCCGATGATATACTTTCCGTACAGTATAAAATGGCCTGCTCTTTAACATCAAAAAAGCAGCGTCCTTACGAACGCTGCCCAAATCTACTCTATCTTGTACTCAACTCATATCACCTTATGCCGAACTTCCCTGTTTCAGCTGGTTCCTGTTTGCCTCACAAAAATCCCTGTAAGCACCAAATAAACACCAAGCATAGTTTGCGGCAAATCAAAACCACCCAAAAAATTGCAAAAAATAAGAAAAGCATCCGTTTTGGATGCTTTTCTTGGTACGCCAGAAGGGATTCGAACCCCCGACCTTTTGGTTCGTAGCCAAACACTCTATCCAGCTGAGCTACTGGCGCATGTCGGAACTGTTTGTACATTTCCTGACTGCTCAAATAGTATACCAAGAAAATCCCCTTCTGTCAACAAAAATTTTCAGTTTTTTTTAAAAACATTCTATTTGTCTTCCGCAGCCCAGGCCAGCGACCGCTGGACGGCACGCTTCCAGCCCTGTAACAGCTTCTCACGGCGCAATGCCTCCATCTGCGGCGCAAACGTGCGGTCCGGCACGATGGTCTTCCGAATCTCTTCCCGATCTGCCCAATAGCCGACCGCCAGACCTGCAAGATACGCCGCCCCCATCGCGGTTGTTTCCACACATGCCGGACGCTCTACCGGCACGCCGATGATATCCGACTGAAATTCCATCAGGAAATCATTTGCACATGCGCCGCCATCGACCTTTAACGACCGCAGACACAAGCCTGCATCCTGTTCCATGACATGCAGAACGTCTGCCGTCTGATATGCGAGGGATTCCAAGGCCGCTCGCACAATATGTTCCTTCGTTGTGCCGCGGGTGATGCCTACCATCGTCCCTCTCGCATACGGGTCCCAATAAGGTGCGCCCAGGCCGGTAAAGGCAGGCACCAGATAAACGCCGCCTGTATCAGACACCTGCCGTGCAAATGCTTCGGAATCCGCAGCGCTTTGGATCAGCCCCAATTCATCCCGCAGCCATTGGATTGCCGCGCCTGCGACAAACACCGAGCCTTCGAGCGCATAGGTCAATTCTCCGTCAATATCCCATGCGATGGTCGTCAGCAGGCCGTTTTCACTTTTGACCGGCTGGCTGCCGGTATTCATCAGCATAAAGCAGCCGGTACCATATGTATTTTTTGCATCACCGGGCTGGAAGCAGGTCTGCCCGAATAATGCCGCCTGCTGGTCGCCGGCAATGCCGTCAATCGGGATGCTCCCGCCAAACAGCGTCGTTTCCCCGACGATACCGCTGGAGGACACCACCTGCGGCAGCATCCTGTCCGGGATATCCAGCTCACGCAGGATATCTTCATCCCATCTGCGCGCATGGATGTCAAACAGCATTGTCCGTGCGGCATTGGTGGCATCGGTCACATGGCAGCGTCCTTCGGTCAGATTCCAGATCAGCCAGCTGTCTACCGTGCCAAACAGCAATTCGCCCTGCTGTGCGCGGCGGCGGGCATCGGGTATCTGCTGTAAAATCCAACGCAGCTTGGTTGCAGAAAAATAGGCGTCTACGATCAAGCCGGTCTTTTCCTGCAGCTGCTTTCCCATCCGCGCGCGCAATGCCTCTGCATCCGCGGCTGTGCGGCGGCACTGCCAGACGATCGCCGGTGCGACGGGTTTGCCGGTCTTTCTATCCCAAACAATCGTCGTTTCCCGCTGATTGGTAATGCCGATCGCCGCAACCTGTTCCGGCTTCAGCTGTAATTGTTCCATCGCTTCCCGGCAGACACCAAGCTGCGCCGTCCATATCTCCATGGCATCCTGCTCGACCCAGCCTTCATGCGGATAGCAGGGATGCAATTCACGCTGCGCCACCGCGCATAGCTTTCCCTGCCGGTCAAACAGGATACAGCGTGCACTTGTCGTTCCGGCATCCACCGCCATGATGTATTGTTTCATTCTATCACCCTCCAAAACGAAAAACTGCGCCGGGAAACAAAGGCGCGGATATTCCGCAATATATCCTCTGTTTCACAGCGCATCCTGTATTATCCTCGCAATAATTCCGTATAACGGTCGGCATTGCTGACCCGTCCAACAGCGCACAACGAAGCCTGATCGAAATCAAAGCACTTCTGTGCCAGCTGTGCAATATCATCCGCTGTAACAGCATCATATTTTTCCATGATCTCTTCCAGCTCCGGGGTATGTCCAAAGAACATCTCGCTTCTGCCCAGCTGGTTCATCCTGCCGGAAGTGCTCTCCATACCGAGCAACATATTGGTCTTCGCCTGTTCCCGGCAACGCCGCAGTTCAGACCGGTCCGGTCCATCCTGTGCCAGACGCAGGCATTCTTCCTTGATGAGCTGGATCGCTTTTTCTTCGGTGTCCCGGCCCAGTGCCGTATAAATGCCAAACACACCGGTATCCTCATGGGATGTATTGAAGGTATAGATGGAATAGCACAAGCCATTTTCCTCGCGGATGGTCTGGAACAGGCGGGACGCCATGCCGCCGCCCAGGATCGCGCCCATCAGCGCATTGACATACCGCTGCTCCGAACGCATGGAAATGCTCGGAAAGCCGATACAGATATGATTCTGTTCGATCTCCTTCGGACGCACAACAATGCTCGGCATGTAGCTGGCAGGCTGGATGACGTTGTGCCCTTCCCCCTGCATACCGGAAAACAGGCTGCAAATAAAATCAATATCGTCCTGCGTATACGACCCTGCTACCGCTACGACCGTATCTGCCGGATGGTAATACTCCGCTATATATTGATGCAGCGTATCCCCTGTCATAGACCGCAGCGTTTCCTCACGTCCTAAGATCGGGCGGCCCAAAGATGAATCCGCAAAGCAGGCTTCAAATATTTTTTCTGTCGCCACATCCTCCGGGGAATCCTCATACATATCAATCTCTTCCAGTACGACGCCGCGTTCCAGCTCAATATCGCGCTGCGCAAATTTGGAATGCAAAAACATATCTGCCAAAATTTCCGCACCGGTCTGCAAATGCTTATCCAGCGTCCGCAGATAAAAGCAGGTGCATTCCTTTGTTGTAAAAGCATTATATTGTCCGCCAATGGCATCCATGGCAATGGCAATATGCTGTGCAGAGCGCCGTTCTGTACCCTTGAATACCATATGTTCAATAAAATGGGAAATACCGCTCAGCTCATCCGGTTCATACCGTGAGCCATTCAGCACCCAAATCCCGACTGCGGCAGACCGTACACCGGCAATCGGTTCGGTGACGACGCGCACGCCGTTCGGTAAAACAATTCGTTCATACATAAGTAATTACTCCTATACGGTAAATCGCCGTGATGCTTTTTTCAGTATAACACATTCTGACGTAAAGTCGTACTGTTTTCGGCGTTTTTTATGGGAACATTTCTAATTATATGTTTTCTGTGGAAGATTTTGTCGCAGGCTTGCATTTTTCCGTGCACAACGGTATACTGAGAAAAAACCTCGATGGAAAGGAGTATCTCTCATGCGGTTTCTCCGTTTATTGATATGGGATGCATTATACTGCATCGTACCGACGGTCGGCTACGCTGCGACCTCTGTCCTCGGTTCCTCCGGCGGCGGTGCAGTCGTCACGCTGCTGATGTGTGCATTCTGCGGCGCATTCCTCGCGCAGTTGTCCCGCTGGGGTACCAGTTGGATGAACGTCATTGTTGTCACCATCCCCGGTCTGTATCTCGCGCTGGCGCCCTATCTCGCCCCGCTGCTCAACGGCCTGCCGTTGTCGTTCGACCTTGTCCCGGCATTTTTGTTGACATCCAAAGCAGTCATGCTCCGCCAGGCAGGCGCCCTCGCCGCAGGCTTTACCCTCTGGCAGCATGTCTTCATCAGCATCCCGCACAGAAGATGATACATACGATAGCAAAAAAGGCTGCACCCACTTCGGATGCAGCCTTTTTTATTCAATCGTTTCTTGTGCCGTTTGATTGATCGTATCTGTGACGATATCAATCCCTCCATTAAAGAAATTGATCTTGCGCTCACTGAACACTTCGCCGTCCGCATACAACGCAATATCCGCCACAGCCAGCTGGTTTTCTTCCGTATATTCCGTGCTGCCCATCAGGGTCGTCCATGTAACCGTCACATCCGATTCGGAAATCGCGCCGTTGTGCGCAACCTCATATTGCATATCCTCAAAAAAGGCGGAATTGGAATCCGCGCTTACAACAATTTTGTTATCTTGACCTTGATATATCTGAACGGTGTAGAACACCTTATCCGCTTCATCCTGTACATACTCCTCGTTTGGGGATATGGTGGATTCATATACCGGTGTGGAGCCCTGTTCCAACAGCGCATCATCTGATGCCATATCGTCTGTATCGGTTTTTGAACCACAGCCGCACAGGCAAATCGCCATCAAACATATCATACAATACAATCGGAATTTTTTCATTTATGCCATCCCTTCTCGGTTTTCCGGCAGCTTTCTGCCGCTGGAATCGGTGTGACCCCAGTATAGCACTGGCATACACGATATTCAACCAGATTCTTCCACAAAAAAGGCTGCACCCATCCCGGATGCAGCCTTGCCTTTGCGTATTTGTTATCTCACCGGAAAATCCGCCGGAAGCGGCTCTGGCCGTGTAAATGTGGTTTCCATGACACCGAACTGTTGTGTTTTCGCACCGGACAGCATTTTCTCCATGACCTCCAGAGAATGCAGCGCCATCGCGCCGCTGGCACGTTCCGGGCGGTCTTCTGCAATCGCAAGCGCAATATCTACCAGACCAATGCCGCGGCTGTTTTCCGAATGGCTGGTCGAAGCAAACGGACGGGTGACCGGAACATGTACCCAATCCTGCTTGACATCATGCCAGTCACGGGGTTGCTGATACCAGCGGTAATTTTCCTCTGTCCGCAGCAGGATATCTCCGCCAAAGATGTTCGGCCCATCCAGTGGGTCGATATCCGGGATGCAGATCGTGCCCTTCGTGCCATAGATCTCAATGCGCGGCAGATTGGAATCCCATACATCAAACGAAAAGATCGCCGTACCGATGGCGCCGGATGCAAACTGCATCAGGCCGGTGGTATAGGTATCCACCTCGACGTCGATCATCTCGCCCTTGTGCGGCTCGGTAAAAATGGGGCGCTGATCGAAGGTGCGCTTGGACATTGCACAGCACGACTGTACCGGGCCGAGCAGAGACAGCAGGGCGTTGACATAATACGGCCCGATATCCATCAACGGGCCTGCACCCTCATGGTAATAGAACGCCGGATTCGGATGGAAGGTTTCACAGCCGTGATAAATCACGAAGGCAGACGCGCCGATCACTTCACCGATTTTGCCGGAGTCCAGAATATCGCGGCAGGTTTGCAGCCGGGCGCCGAGGAAGGTATCCGGCGCACAGCCAATGCGCAGCTGCTTGGAAGCCGCCAGCTCCAGCAGTTCCTTTCCCTGTGCATACGTAAACGCCAGCGGCTTTTCAGTATAGACATGCCGACCGCATTCCAGCGCCAGCTTGTTCAGCGGGTAATGCATATCCGGTGTTGTCAGGTTGAGGATCAGGTCCACATCCGCTTCCCGGATCAATTCTTCTGCGCTGGCATAGGCATGGGGAATGCCATATTGATCTGCCTTGCGCTGCGCCTTTTCCAAAGAGCGGGACGCACACGCTTCAATGGTCACATAATCGCTGTATTTTTTCAGGTTTGTCAGGTATACATGGCTGATATCGCCCAGACCGATTACGCCGATACGGAGCTTTTTCATAGGGGAATCCCTCCTTATACTTGTTACTAACAGTATACCAATCCGCCCAACCTGTGGCAAGGCACAATCACAATGTCAGCAGATTTTATAAATCTTCCGGTCGATTTTATATCATATCGAATCCCACATAAAAAGGCTGCACCCCCGCTTGGAGTACAGCCTTTGCTTTTATATTTTTAGGAAATTACAGGACCTTTTCCTCTTCCTTTACGTCCTTGCGGGACAGGTTGATGCGGCCCTTGTCGTCGATCTCGATGACCTTGACCCAAACCATATCACCGACATTGACAACGTCCTCCACGCGCTCGACGCGGCGCTTCTCCAGCTTGGAGATATGAACCAGACCGTCCTTGCCCGGCGCGATCTGAACGAATGCGCCAAAGCCCATCAGGCGGACAACCTTGCCATAGTATACGTCGCCGACCTCCGGGTCCTTGACGATGCTTTCGATCATCTTCTTTGCCTGCTCGCCGTCGGAACCATTGATGGAGGAAATGCTGACGGTGCCATCCTCGGCAATGTCAACCTTTGCGCCGGATTCTGCCGTGATCTTCTGGATCACAGAACCGCCCTTACCGATGACATCGCGGATCTTGTCCGGATTGATATGGATGGTAATGGTCTTCGGCGCCCACGGGGAAACATCATGACGCGGCTCTGCGATTGCCTTGAGCATAACCTCATCCAGAATCTTGTAGCGCGCATCGCGGCACTTGCGGAATGCTTCCTTGATGATAGACGGGGTCAGGCCGTCAACCTTGATGTCGACCTGAATACCGGTGATGCCCTTCTTGGTACCTGCAACCTTGAAGTCCATGTCGCCATAGAAGTCCTCAACGCCCTGAATATCGGTAAAGGTCGTCTCCTGACCGTCATCTGTAATCAGACCGCAGGAAATACCAGCTACCGGTGCGGTGATCGGGACACCTGCATCCATCAGTGCCAGCGTGGAGCCGCAGACAGAGCCCTGCGAGGTGGAACCATTGGAGGACAGAACCTCAGATACGACGCGGATCGCATACGGGAACTCCTCAGCAGACGGCAGTACCGGCAGCACGGAACGCTCCGCCAGTGCACCATGACCGATCTCACGGCGTCCAGGGCCGCGGGACGGACGGGTTTCACCGACCGAGAAGGACGGGAAATTATAATGATGGATATAACGCTTTTCCTTCTGCTCGAAGATGGTATCCAGCTGCTGTGCGTCCGACAGTGTGCCCAGTGTGCAGACAGACAGAACCTGTGTCTGACCACGGGTGAACAGACCGGTACCGTGTGCACGCGGCAGAACGCCAACCTGTGCTGCCAGCGGACGAACCTCTTCCATGCCGCGTCCGTCAACGCGCTTGCCCTGCGTCAGCCAATGGCGGACGACCTTCTTGCACAGCTTGTCAACGATCTCGGTGACCTCCGGCGCACGCTCAGTGGCAACCTCTTCGCCCAGCATTTCGTCGATCTCTGCGCGGACGACCTGCATCTTCGCATCGCGGACCGTCTTGTCATCGGTGTCGAATGCTTCCTCAACCTTGGCGCGTGCAAAGCTCTCGATCTGGTCAAACAGGTCATGGTCAACATCATGATGCTCATACTCAAACTTCGGCTTGCCGATCTCTGCCTTGATGGAATCGATGAACGCGCACATCTTCTTGATCTCCTCATGCGCAAACATCAGGGCATCAAACATCTGGTCCTCCGGGACTTCCTTTGCGCCTGCCTCGATCATAACGATCTTCTCCGCAGTACCGCATACGGTAACGTCCATCAGGCTCTTTTCACGCTGTGCAACCGTCGGGTTGAGCACAAATTCGCCGTCGACCAGGCCAACGTCAACGCCGGCAACGGTATAGTTAAACGGGATATCAGAAATTGCTACTGCAATGGATGCGCCATTGAGTGCAGTGACCTGCGGGGAGTTATCATAATCGTTGCCCATAACGGTGCACACGATGGAAACATCATTGCGCAGGTCCTTCGGGAACAGCGGACGCATCGGGCGGTCAATCTGGCGGGAAGCGATGGTAGCCTGCTCGCTTGCCTTGCCCTCACGGCGCATAAAGGAGCCCGGAATACGGCCTACTGCATACAGCTTTTCCTCGAAATCAACCGAAAGCGGGAAGAAATCAATGCCATCGCGCGGCTTCGGGGATGCAGTTGCGGTAACCAGAACAACTGTATCGCCATAGCGTACCAGTGCAGAGCCATTTGCCAGCTGTGCAACCTTGCCAGTTTCAACCGTCAGCTTACGTCCGGCAAAGGTAGTTTCAAAGACACGCTCTTCATCAAATGACTTGTGTGTAATTGTTGTCATAAAAAACTGTCTCCTTTTCTTATAAAATTAAAATTTCATCTGGAAAGTCCGACAGTCCTTCAAGCACTTGAAGCACCGTCCAGCTGCGTCTACTGGGCTTGTCCTTCAACTGCTCAAGGAATTGCCGTACCATCCGAAAATGGGGGAAGAGGAGACCGATACAGCCTCCTCTTCAAATCAGTAACCTTACTTTCTCAGGCCGAGCTTCTTGATGATTGCTCTGTAGCGCTCGATGTCCTTCTTCTTCAGGTAAGCGAGCATGCTACGGCGCTGGCCGACCATCTTCAGCAGACCACGGCGGGAATGGTTATCATGCTTGTGCTCCTTCAGATGCTCGGTGAGCTGCTTGATGCGCTCGGTCAGGATCGCGATCTGTACCTCCGGTGAACCGGTATCGGTCTCATGTGTGCGATTTGCTTCAATTACTGCTGCTTTCTGTTCTTTGCGGATCATAATGACACCTCATAATATAATATAGTATTCGTCAGCTCCCATACACCGGGCAGCGGCCTAAGGTGGTGGACACGGTAGAACATGTCCGGTATCCAGACTGCTAAGTACAGGGATGTGCTAACTACTGCATCATATCACAACCGAACTTTTTTGTAAAGTATAATATGCGGAAAAACTGCCCAATTTATACATGCGATCTGTTGATACAGCCTGTGTTCGTTTTGATCACTTGTTCAATAATGCGTGATTGTTCTCTGATATTTTCCCCTTTTTACGCACAATATATAAAATCTTTTGCATTGTTTCCATAATTTTTTATCATTGCATTTTACACTTCTGTGACGGATTTTATATTGCATCATGCATTTTTTGCCTATTTTCGCTATTATCCTGTTTTATTTTGCAGGATTTGCTATTTTAAAATTTCATCCATTGTCGAAATGCACAATTCATTTCGCTGTTTATTGTCTATAATTCATGAATTTTGCTTCTTTTCATCTTTGGGAACCAGTGCTATAATTTCAACATCATCAAGAGACGGACAACCGCAACCGTCAGTCTCTTGCCCGTACCACTAGGGTACGGCATCCTTCCTTTTTTCTCTTTTCTGCCGAAAACACATGACGGGGGCTGTGCAGCAGTGCGGCCTGGATGTCGTGTGTTTTTCTTTTATCCAGACAAAAAGCTCTGAATCTCAAGATGGATTCAGAGCTTTTGTTTTACCGTTCAAACGCAACGATACCCGCCGCATACGGATGGTCAATGTATATCGTATCCGCTCCGCTGCTGCGATGGCGCAGGAGTTTTAGCACAATCGTCATATCTCCGCCGCCGCCCAAAATCATCACACAGCCCATCAGCAGCCACTCCAGATTGCCGGAGAAAATGGCAAATACCGCTGGGAGGATACCCAGCACAATCGTCGGCATCAGGGCACCGATCACATACTGATATCGTTTGAGGGGTTCGCCGCAGGTGCAGTAGGGCGTCAGATACTTGGCAATAAATCCAAACTCCACCGCTTTCCAGTGATGCGGCGCGAATACCGCCCATGTGATGCCGTGGATCAGCTCGTGCACCACGATCAGCGCCACCAGAACCAGAAACCACACCAGCATATTGCCGGTCCCCATAACCATTGTGCCCGATGCATTGCGCACAAAAAATGCCACACACAGCAGGGCAATGATCGGTATGCCCAGCACGATCGCCATAACGTTCGCATAGACCAGCCCGATCGTCAAATCATGCTTTTGATAGTCCTGTGCGCACAGCTCTGCTTCCAACTGTTCAAACTGTGCTTTCCGCCGCTGCTCCGCTGCGGTTAGTTTTCTCTGTTTTTCCGCTTGTCTGCTCATTTATTTCTCCTTTGAAAGCTGCGTGGATATGCATGCGCGCGGTAGTGCGCAAAAGCCTCCTTTTGAAAGGAGGTGGCTGCCCGAAGGGCAGACGGAGGATTGTTACCAGTTAAGTGATTCGCCGCAAGGCTGATTCTGTGCCACTTAGCGTGCTACAATCCCCCGTCATTTGCTTCGCAAATGACACCCCCTTTCAAAAGGGGGCTAAAGGCAATAACGGTAAATTCGCCGCACTAAAGCCTCCCTTTGAAAGGAGCCCAAGGGTTCAACAAGGTAAAATGGCGCTGTCGCTTACACGAAATCTCAGCTATCGTGTGACACGCCGCGCGCGGCGCTTTTGGTTTCATCAGCGCAAGCGCGGCCGAGAGAGGAGAGTCCAGAGAACCATAGGTTCTTTGGCGTCGGAGTGGGAGCGAAGAGGGAGAACCGACGCCGGTTCTCCCTCTTTATTCGCGGTAAAAATTACAACTGCATGAAATCTTCAAACGCAGCACAGCAAGTTACTTTACGATTTCCTTTGCAGCAGCGGCATACTTCTCGATCTTTGCGTCGACCTCTGCCTTGTCTGCGCCGTTTGCCATGATGTAAACCTTGACCTTCGGCTCGGTGCCGGACGGACGGATGATGAAGCTGGTGCCGTCGGTCAGATCATAATACAGAACATTCTGACCCTTCAGCTCAACCTCTGTGGTCTCTCCGGTTGCCAGCTCGGTCTGGATACCGCTCTGCAGGTCGCGGACGTCCTTGACTGCGGTGCCGCCAACTTCCTTCAGCGGGGACTCGCGCAGTTCCTTCATCAACTCTGCCATACGGGTCAGGCCGGATACGCCCGGCATAACAATGGACAGCGTCTCTTCTGCATAGTAGCCGTAACGCTTGTACATATCCTGCATTGCATCGTACAGGGTCATGCCCTTGGTGCGGTAGTAAGCAGCCATCTCTGCGATCAGCATAGCAGCGATAACGGCATCCTTGTCACGTGCATGGTCGCCGCACAGGTAGCCGTAGGACTCCTCAAATGCGAACAGATATTCATGCGAACCGGTATCCTCAAACTGCTTGATCTTTTCTGCCAGGAACTTAAAGCCGGTAAAGGTATCAAAGCAAGCAACACCATTGTCGTTTGCAACCTTGCGTGCCATTTCTGTCGATACAACAGATTTCAGCACTGCCGGATGCTCCGGCATGGTATTGGTCAGCTTCTTCGCGGTGATGATATAGTCGATCAGCAGGACGCCCATCTGGTTGCCGCTCAGGGTGACATAATCGCCTGTGCTGCTCTTGAGGACGACGCCGCAGCGGTCGGAATCCGGGTCAGTACCGATAATCAGGTCAACGCCCTGCTCCTTCGCCATTTCGATCGCAATGTTAAAGCCTTCCTTATTCTCCGGGTTCGGGGACTTAACGGTCGGGAAGTTGCCGTCAATGACCATCTGCTCCGGTACGCAGATCACATTCTTATAGCCGATGCGCTTGAGGATCTCCGGAACCAGCTTATAGCCTGCGCCGTGGAACGGTGTGTAAATGATCTTAAAGTCATCTGCAACCTGTGCAATGCAATCCGGATTGATGCACATCTTCTGGATCTGGCGCAGATAGATCTCATCCGACTCCGGTCCGATGATCTTGATCAGACCCTTGTCAATTGCTTCCTGATGATCCATGATCTTGACTTCGGTGAACATATCCAGCGCGCCCATTTCCTTGGCAACAACGTCGGCCTCCTTCGGCGGCAGCTGTGCGCCGTCTTCCCAGTAAACCTTATAGCCGTTGTATTCCTTCGGATTGTGGGATGCTGTGATCATAACGCCTGCCAGCGTGCCATAGGTACGGACGGTAAACGACAGCACTGGAACCGGACGCAGGGACTCCCACTCGATAACATTGATGCCGTTTGCTGCCAGAATGCTGGCTGCCAGATGGGAAAATTCGTCCGACTGGATACGGCTGTCACACGCGATGGCAACGCCGCGCTGCATTGCACGCGGGCCATACTGCTTAATCAGGTTTGCAAGGCCCTGTGTTGCTGCACCGACGGTGAATCGGTTCATTTTATACAGACCGACACCCAGTGTGCCGCGCAGACCTGCCGTGCCGAAGGACAGCGGCGCAAAAAAGCGCTCTTGAATTTCCTTCTCATCGCCTTCCAGAGCTGCCAGCTCAGCATGCTCTGCCTCTGTCAGCGCCGGGGAATCCATCCACTTGCGATATTCTTCCATATAGCCCATTTCAAAACACCTCATATTTCTTAGATTTTGCTGCCGGAATACGATTGCCGCAGCTGATTGGTCTCATTCTATAGGAAAATTATACAGCATTTCCCCGCAAATTTGAAGGATTATTTGTGATTTTTACAAATGTTTTTTTACCAGATCATTCGCGGCCATCCATTTTATGGTGATTGGCCCCTTTCTCCCGCTTTCGGCGCACTTTTCTTTCAGATCAATCTCTTCCCGTCAAAGACGCAACAAAGCCGCCGACCAACGCAGTCAGCGGCTTTTGTTATCTCAAAATTATCCTTCGCTGTCTGGGAGCAGCACCTTTTTACACCGGCTCGTGATGCCGCACAGTGCAGCCAGTATCGTGCCATAATTGGCGATCGGCACGCCTGCTTCGTGGCAGATGGACACACGCGCCTGAACGGAGCGCGGCGTCATCGTCAATCCGGCATCATGGATGACAAGGTCATATTGATCGATATCATCCGGCAGGTCGAGGCCGGTGATATAGTCGATATGCAGCTCTTCGCCCGCCAGCTTGCGCAGCGCACGCGGAATCTTGATGCGTCCGATATCATGGAAGGTTCCATTGTGCTCGTTATCCTCTGCGATCAGGACGCAGCTGTCCTTGTTCAGCTTGCCGATCGCTGCCGCACCATCAAAGAACTCCTCGAGCACGCCGCTCTGCAGCGCATTGAGCAGCGAATAGGATGTCAGCGGAATGCTCTCCGGGATGATATCCCGTGCAATGCCAAAGGAACGGGCATATGCAATGACCAGGTCAATACGCGGGATTTCCTTCATCGTCGCTTCCAGATCATTTTCATCGATCACAACACAGCGCACACCGCGGTTTACCAGCTCATTGACGATCTTATGCTGGCTGATCATGATCTCTTTGTTCCCATGGGGCGCCAGCAGCAGGACATAATCTCCCGGCTTGACCAGACCACCCGGAACCTGCGGCGCTTCCCTTACCTTGATCGTGCGCACCATTTGCGACAGCCGCGCACGCAACAGGGATATCGAGCCAGGTGTTCTGGTAGAAATAAAGATCGCATCCGGGAACTCCATTTTCAGCCTTGCAATATCACCGACATACGTCTCATCACAATGGTTGAACACCTGCAGATACGGTATCATATTGCGCTCCAGCCAGTCATGTGCACGCTTATACGCTGCGCGGTCAAACTCCTGGATGTCGATGACATAGATCGCGATATCCGCACGGCGGATCACATTGCGGGTGCGGCGCGCCTGTTCATTGCCCAGTTCATCCACATCATCCAGCCCCGCTGTATCAATGACGGTAATATCGCCTGCCTGACCCAGCTTGCACAGACCTACCACCGGGCTGTACTTCGAACCGCCCTGCGTATAGCCCAATTCAATCTTCTTGTTGCCTTCCACAAGCTGATGGAAAATGCTGGACTTGCCGCTGCCGGTCTTGCCAAACAACACAACGTGGCGAAGCCCGCCACTCAAAACACCTAAATTACTCGTCTGACTCATTGTTGCAAAAAACGCTTCCCGCCGGTGGGAAGCCCCTCCTTTTCAATGCTACTTTATATCAGTCAACATTTCATCTCATAGTAATTACTTAACATTATAGCATGAAAGTTTGAAATGTACAGCCAACTTTCACAGATTTTCACGGCAAAAGAAATTTCCATACTGCATGCCCCGTACAAAAGGAGCAGCGCCCTGCTCCAACAGGAGAACAGGGCGCATCCTGCGCTCACCAGCGCGCTTCTTTTTCCTCATACACCAGCGCAACGCCGCCCGGGCCGACATAGGTGCCGATCACCGAACCGATCTCAACACTGGTGATTTCAATATCACTGATATGTGTCTGGAGCATTTTTGTGATGATCTCCACGCGATCCAGCGCACAGGAGGAAATAATGGTCACATGATGCAGGTCGGTGCTGTTCTTTAAAAAGCCGTCCACCAGCTTTTTATAACCCGCCTGCATCCCGCGTACCTTGTCCACGCTCTTGGGCAGACCCTCATAGAATGTCATCAGCGGCTTGATGCCCATGAGCTTGCCTGCCAGCATGGTCACATTGCCGATGCGTCCGCCCTTGCGCAGATATTCCAGACTGTCAAAAATAAAATATACCGCCAGATGGTTCTGCATATATGACAGCCGCGACAGGATCTGCTGGATCGGTCTGCCGGCCTTTATCATACGCACCGCTTCCAGCGCAAAGGCGGCGACAGCAGCAGACGCTGTCTGCGAATCGATCAGATGGATTTTCGGACGGAAGCCCTCCTCACGCAGCATCCGGCGCGCGATACCGGCGCCATTGATCGTACCGGAAACCTTTGACGATACCGTAACAATAATAATGTCGTCATAATCCTCATACTTATGCAGCTCTGCCATCCATGTCTCCAGCGGCGGCTGGCTGGTCTTTGGCAGCTGCTTGCTCGCTGCCAGCTTTTTGAAAAATTCTTCGCCTGTCAGGTCGATACCGTCACGATATACTGTGCCGTCCTCAAATGTCACCTGTAACGGAACGACGGAAAACCCCGCCTGCTTTGCGCGTTCCGGCGTATAATCACAGCTGGAATCTGCAATAACTGCAATTTTGCTCATATGTATTTGCTCCTGTCGCTTTCTATTCTTTTTGTTTTGTAGTGTAGTGTAACATACTGTCTATAGAATATCAAGATATATTTTGTACAGTTTCAGACACATGCCAGGCTTTTTGTGGATTAGCCTGTGCGGGTGCTTCCCACTTCAGTTCCGCCCCATTCCACAACAGTAAAGCCCTCGCGCACAAAGCCCGGAAGCTCTTGTGGTTGGATATCGACCGCCTGTTCCAACGGCTGGTATGCCATAAATACCCGCAGGATGCTGTCCGGCTGCGGCGTGATATCCAGACGCGCGTGGTCGGTGTAGGCATCCGTCTGGAAGGTAATCAGATTATACGGATTGCCCTGCATTTTGGGCAGCCAATAAACGATAAATTCATTATATTCCCGCGGCGTCAGGCCGAGCGCTTCCAGCTTTTCCTGCAAAAATGCCGCCGTATCCTCGCCCTTTACGACAAAGCCGCGGCTCATGTCATAGGTATTGCTGTCAATCCCTTCCCAGAACAAGTAAGAATATTCCCTGCCGTCCGTGTCGAGGAGCGTTCCGTCCGGCTGCGCTGTGACCTGCCAGCCGTCGCCATAGGCTGGATAGGTACAGGTCAGTTCCCCGTCATATGCCAGCTTGACGGAAACCGCTGTCTCCCGCTCCGGATACAGGTAAATCACAGGCTTGGCAGCATAGGAATCTTCCGTCATATTGTTTTCCTCCCCGCAGCCCGCCAGCAGCATGGCTGCCATACCGGCAAGCAATGCCAACGCAATCAACCTTTTCTTCATAATTTGACACCTCCATCACGTTATTTTCTTCTATTTTATCATGTTATGTATGAGAACACAAGCAACAATACCGTAACACAAAAAACCGCCTGGATGTCTCCAGACGGTTCTGTGTCTTTGCGGTTTTCCGCCGTGTTTTTATTTTTTCATTGTCTGTGCCAAGCGGCTGAGGATCGCTGTTGCCTCTGCACGGGTCGTGCTGCCCTGCGGCTTCAATGTCGTATCACTTGTGCCGACGATGAAGCCATTTGTATTTGCCCATTTCATTGCATCCAGCGCATAGCTGCTGATATCTGCGGCATCAGTATACTTTGACAGGTCCGCGTCTGTATCCGTGCCGTAACCCTTATAAGCTGCATAGCGGTACAGGATCGCAGCTGTCTGCTCACGAGTGACAATATCCTCCGGGCCAAAATTCCCATTCGGATAGCCAGCAGCGATATTGTTCTTTGCCGCCCATGCGACGGCATTGGCATACCATGTACCCTGTGCAACATCAGAGAAGCTGCTGCCGCTTGCTGCCGGTTCCCCTTCCATGCGGTGCAAAATCGTGACGAGCATGCCGCGTGTCATCGTCATATCCGGGGCGAAGGTCGTACTACTGGTTCCGCTCACAAGGCCACTGCTATAGGCATAGGCAACGGCGTCATAATACCACGCGCCCTGTGCCACATCGATAAACGGCAGCGTGGCTGTAGATTCATCTGCAACGCCGCTGAATGCGTTCACCTGATCTGTCATATAGAACCGATTGGAGCTGACCGTCGTAGTATCGCCGCCCGGCTGCTGTCCATTTCCATCTGGTGGGGTCATACCATTCGGCGGAGTTTGTCCATCATCCGGTCTCTGTCCATCGCCGTCTGGTGGAGTTTGCCCATCGTCTGGTCGCTGTCCATTGCCGTCCGGCGGTGTCTGCCCATCATCCGGGTGCGGTCCGCCACCCATACCGACATCCGTACCGGTATAAATCTGGCGGGTTCCGGTAAAGTCAGTCACTGTGCTGACATCATACAGACCATTTACCTCGGTTCCGGTCACATCGCCGCCGACGTAAACATAATAAGTCTCTCCAACCGCAAAGTTCGGGCTGCTGATGACCGCGCCCTGATAGCTGCGGTTATTGATGCCAGTAGTTTCATCCTGATCCGGGTCATACGCAAACAGCACCTTGCCATCTGTATCTGTGATAACGATCGCAGAAGCTGCACTCCTTGCAGATGCAAACTGGAGGTTGATCGTCACCTGTTTGGAATCGGTATCCGCCCAGTCCATCGTAGAGCCGGTGGCGATAACCGTGCCGCCATTGATGTACGAGCCCATGTCGCTGTCCAGCCCGGAATCTGCCTTCGGATTTGCCGATGCAATGACAGTGCCGCCGTTGATGACCAGGTAGCCATTGGAGTCGATGCCGTCGCCTTCGTCGCCAAGCCCTGCCATGATATGCAGCGCGCCGCCGTTAACCGTCGTGACAGAAACGCCGTCCTCATTGGTGTTAATACCGTCATCCTGTGACTGGATGTTGATATTGCCGCCGTTCAGCGTCAGATGCAATTCACTGTCCAGACCTTCATTTTCCGCTATGATGTTCAGCACGCCTGTACCGACGCTCTCCCCATCAACATTCATCGACTTCTTGGAATATATCGCGCCGTCATATTTGTGCAGCTTCTTTTCTTTGCCATCGTCCTTGTAAATTTTCGCAACATAGGAACCGTTTACATTGTTCGTGCTGCCGTCCGCTACGATCATATTTGCACCGGCAGCTGTCGTGTCCTGCGTCGCAGACGCATCGTATTTTTCCGCATCGCCGTTGTCATAGGCTGTCCACGCCGTGTCACATTCATAAACCTGATAGAAGATGATCGCCGGTGCAACTGTACAGGTAATATCCACATTGTCCAAAATCAACGTGACAACCGCATCCGGGTTGCTCTCCGCGTCTTCGCCCAGATCAACCGCGATCTGCCCCTTTGACAGTTTACCACTGATGCGATAAGTGCCCGGCTGCGTAATATTGACGACTGTATGTGCATCGGCCTCCGCATCAGAATGCTTGTCTGCCGCTGTGCCCTCGCCATAAGCATTGCCGCTGTCATAGGTATCGCGGTCTTCATAATAGACGATATCATGCGAGAGGTATACCATATTGCTGCTGTCCTGCCCGGCAGCAACGCCGTCTACGGTGACACCGTTGTCAGACAGCACGATTGCAGTCTCCTTCGCGGCAGATTCTGCTGTTTCCGTCACCTCTGCGGCAAACGCACTGCTGCACACAGCAGCCAGTATGCAAACCGCTGTCAGTGCAGAAATCAGCCTTTTTGTCAATTTCAATGAAAATCCCTCCTCCGGGGCACGCCTCGGCGATCCCCTTCCATATTTCCCCTCTATTGTATCAGGCTTCCTTGCAAAAACTGGGGATTTTCTGTGCAGCTTTGCGCAATATTTTGTGGAGATTACGTGAACCAAAAAAGCATCCCGCCGCAGCGGGATGCCCAGTGTTATTCCTTGTTCTCCGTCTTTTGCTCGCTGCCGTGCGGCTTGCGGCGCGGACGGCGGCGGCGCGGGCGATCGGAACGCTCCTGACGCTCCGGCTTTTCGGCGCGGTTTGCATCCACAAAATCATGCTTCGCATCCTGCTGCGGACGCTCGGTATGCTCGCTGTTCCTTGCAGCGTTCTGCCGGCGGTCACCGCGCGGCTGACGGCTGTGGTTTTCCGTCCTTTCCTGCTGCTTGCCGCTGCCCGCATTGCCGTTCTTCCGACGGCGCGGGCGGTTTGTCCTGCGGGGCTCATGCGACTGCTTTTCTGCCGCCTGCTCCGGCTGTGCCGGTGTTTCCTCCGACTGCTTTGCCGGCTTGGATGCCGCAGGCTTTTTCTGCTCTGCCTGCGTCTTTTCCGATTTCGGCGCTTCCGGTGTCATATGCTCTACCTGCTCCAGTACGGAATCCAGCTTTGCTGCGGATACGGCAGACTTTGCCGCTGCCGGGCGCGCCGAACGATTCTGCTTGCGGCCCGTCTGCAATACCTGACAATCTGCGCAACGATAGGTGCGCGGCGTGTCCGAGTCGCTCTCCAGCAGCACCGAGCAGGTGCCGCGCAGCATCGAGGTATCCAGCACGACGCCAACGCCATCCGGCGTCTGTACCGTGGAATCCACGCGCGGCGTCACACGGCTCAGCTCCTCATATGCCTCCTGCTCATATTTCAGGCAGCACATCAGGCGGCCGCAGGTGCCGGATATTTTGGTCGGATTGAGCGACAGGTTCTGCTGTTTCGCCATGTTGATGGACACCGGCTGGAAATCGTCCAAAAAGGACGCACAGCACAGCGGGCGACCGCAGATGCCCAGTCCGCCCAGCACCTTGGCCTCGTCGCGCACGCCGATCTGCCGCAGCTCGATGCGGGTGCGAAATACCGACGCCAGATCCTTGACCAGCTCGCGGAAGTCCACACGACCATCCGCGGTAAAATAAAACAATACCTTGTTTAAATCAAACGTATATTCCACCGAGACCAGCTTCATATCCAGCCCGTGCTCGGCGATCTTCTGTTCACAGATATGAAACGCTTCGTTTGCGCGCTTCTGGTTGGTCTCCACGACCTTTGCATCCGATGGGGTTGCCACGCGGATAAGTTTTTTCAGCGGCTTGACGACCTCGCCCTCCGCAACATCACGGTTTGCCAGCGCGACCTCGCCATATTCCACGCCGCGCGCCGTTTCCACGATCACATTCTGTCCGACTGCGGTCTGGATGCCGCACGGGTCAAAATAATATACCTTTCCGACCTTTTTGAATCGGACTCCGATAATTTGAGCCAAAATTGTTCCTCCTACTATAGAGCGGGATTTTATTCCCGTATGCGTTCATAGCATCCTGCGGCAAGGCAGCCGGTAAGCAGCGCCATGCCGGGATTGCGCGAGATGCGCGCATCCAGCTCACCCATCCAGTCATACAGCGCCAACAGCTGCCGCACGGCAAGCCTTCCTGCCAGCTCCTCCGACTGTGCGCGCAGGGCGGGCAGCAGCGGCGTATGCATGCCGCTTTTACAAAAAACCGCATCGCGCAGGGCAGTCTGCAACGTGCCCAGCACATGGGAAAACTGCTGTCGCGTCAATCCGGCGCATTGTTCCGCCGCACGAAAAATCTCCAGCTCGTCCTTTGCCGCGAGTGCACGCAGAAAGCCGCCTGCATAGGCCGCCGTCTCTCCGGTATCCTGCGACAGCGCCGCAATGGCGTCGCCTGCAATGCCCTGACAGCCTGCCGCTGCTGCACGGATGTCCTCCGTCGCCTGATCGGGATATTGCCGCCGCAGCAGGGATACCACCGCCGCCTGTTCCAGTGGCGCAAGTGCAAACTGCGTACAGCGGGATAGGATCGTCGGCAGGATCGCGCCTGCATTTTCTGTCATCAAAATAAAAAATGCATAAGACGGCGGCTCCTCCAACAGTTTGAGCAGCGCATTCTGCGCTGAAGCATTCATATTATGCGCGTGACGGATGAGAAATACACGTCGGTCGCCGTCGCCCGGCAGCACCGCGCATTCCGAACGGATGGTGCGGGCAGTCTCTACCTTGATCTCCGCATCACCCATGTCGATCAGCGATACATCGGAATGCACATTCCCTTCCACCTTGCGGCAGGCGGTACAGGTACCGCAGGGCCGTTCCGTGCCGCTATCGCACAGCAATGCCGCCGCTAGGATACGTGCGGTCGTCAGCTTGCCGATACCAGCCGGGCCCGTGAGCAGGACAGACTGTGGGAACCGTCCGTTTAAGGCGCTGCGCAGCGCCTGTTTCAAGCTGCTGTTTCCCAGCAGGCTGTCAAATGTCAGCATTTCCTCTGCCCTTTCCGGTGTTTTCCTCCATCACGCAGATGGGTTCAGTATCAGTATACCATCCAGCCCGCAGAAATTCAATGTGAACTTGTCTGATGCGTTCGCCGGGATAGAGCAGCGGCACACCCGGCGGATATGGCGTCACCGGTCGGGCGCAGATACACCCGGCGGCCTGCCCCAGCGGAACCTCCCGCTTGGGGGCAAACCACGCCTGCCGCACGGAGCAGCTGCGCTCCGGCATCGGGAACGGCAGCAGCGGCGGGTATTCACGCTGCACACGCTGGAACTGCCCATCCCGCAGCGCACCCATCAGCCGCGCATAATCGCGCGCAGTGTCCGCGCCGGTGCAGATGCATACCACATGGTCGCGGTCCGCCATCTCTACGTCAATCTGGAACTGTTCATGCAGGATATCATTCAGCTGATGTCCGGTGACATTTGTCCCGCGGCAGCACACAGTCAGGCGGCACGGGTCGAGCGGCACATCGCGCTCCGTGAGCGCGGAAAATACCGTCGTTTCGTTGATTTCCCGCCGCAGCGCCGCGACACGCGCGGCGCATACCTGATACGCCTGCGCACCTTCGCCCTCCAGCCACGCCCGCGCAAGGTCGATGGACGCAAGCAGGACATAGGACGGACTGGACGTGCCGAACAGCGGTGCGGTTTCCAGCAATGTTTCAAAGGGAATACGCCCGGAGGACAGCAAAAGCGCGCTCTGTCCCAGCGCAGGCAGCGTCTTATGCGTGCTGACTGCCGCCAAATCCGCGCCCTGCTCGATGGGGGACGGCAGCCCAACCGCTTTCAGGTGTGCGCCGTGCGCCGCATCGACGAGCAGCGGTACGCCGTGCGCATGGCAGATATCCGCCAGCGCGGGGATATCCTGCAGCACGCCGTAATAATTCGGGCTGGTCACAAGCAGCGCAGCGGCCTGTGGCACGCGCTGAAAGGCGCGCGCGACCTCCTCTAAATCCAGCTGTCCGGGCAATCCAGTTTCATTCAACGGCTTTGGGCATATAAATTCCGGCGTGAGATCGAGCAGCGCCATCGCATGGGTGACAGATTTATGGCAGTTGCGGTCAACCAGCAGCGTTCCCCCCATCGGGACTGCCGCGCCGATCGCCGTTATCAGCGCCTGTGTCGACCCGCCGGTGCTGAACAGGCAATCGCGTGCGCCGTAATACCGCGCCGCCGCCTGCTCCGCGGACAAAATCGGCTCGTCACCCTCATATAAATTGCCGGTGCCTGCGATCTCGGTGTAATCGATCACAAACGGGTGATTGAGTTCGGGCAAAACCGGTCTGCCCTTGTGCCCCGGCATATGAAAACGGGCGGCTTTTACAGCCGCCTGTTCCCGTAATTTTTGATATAAAATCGCTTCAGACATATTCTTTTGCTACCAGCGGGCTGAGATACAGCGGATTGACATCCAAAATCGCGGTGTCGCCATTGTGCACATCCAGACCGGTGACGTCAACCGAAACATGGCACAGGCCAACATGCCCCAGCACACGTGCGCGCTGACCATTGACCGTGATATAAATATTCCCTCTGCCCCTGCCGTTTCGCAACTCCCCTACCATATAGCGGAGCACATCCCGCGGGCGGTACAGGTCTTTTTTCTTCTCGACGGAAAAACCGTCGGTATAGCCCACCGGCACAACGGCAATGCGCGTCGGCGCTTTTGTCACATATCCCGCACCATAGCCAACAGTATGTCCCTTCGGCACAGTACGAAGCTCAATGACGCGGCTTTCCAGATAACCCAGCCGATTGAGACCGGTCGGAGTCTTTGCCGGTATCCTGCCGGTAAACGCCGAACCGACACGCACGGCGTCCAGCATCAGGTCATCATAGCAGTACAGACCGGAGGAGTTTGCCGCATGGCGCAGACCGCAGGCAAAGCCGTCTGCCTTGAGCCGCTCGGTGATCGCGCACAGCTGCTTGTACTGCGCCCGTGTCGCCGCTTCATCTGCAAATGCGGAGTGGAAATGGGTATAAATGCCGGTCACCTGAATGCCCGGGCATTCGCTGTAGACCTTTTTGATCTCCTCATACTGGTCGACCAAGAAGCCATAGCGTCCCATACCGGTGTCCAGCTTGATATGTGCGCGCACCTGCGTCCCGCAGCCCTGTGCCACTTCGTTCAAGCACTGCGCCGCCTCCGGCGAACCGACGGTCGCAATGGCATTTGCCTGCACCACGGTATACGCTTCATCTGCCATCGCGGTCGAGCGCATAACCAGAATATCCTGTTCGGTATAGCCCAGCTCGCGCAGCTTGACGGCGTCCTCCGGCTCGGTGACGGCAAACATCCTGATACCTTCCGTCGCCAGTACCTCCGCCATCTGCGCCATGCCAAAGCCATAGCCGTCCGCCTTGAGCACGGCAATGACCGGCACACCGGCGCGCTGCTGGATTTTGCGGGCATTTTCCGCCAGCTTTTCTCTCTCTATGACGAATCTCTTCATCCCGCGCCGCCTTTACTTTTTCTCTTTGCCTTCCGGCTTTGCGTCTGTGGCTTGCTGTTCCTTCTCACCGCGGTGGTCGCCGGTCAGATTCTTCGGCTTGGAGGTATCCAGCGCGGCATTCTTCTTGAGGAAGCGCTTGCGGCGCAGGTTGCGGTAAGTAGACTGTCCATGCACAACGGCAAAGTGCACCGGCTTATTGAATACGAGGTCATATTCACCGACAAACTGTACCAGATCGCCGTTGAAGTCCTTCTTAAAGCGGTACAGGCCGTACAGCGGATTGTCCGGCGTCAGGTCGCCCGAAACGCCGCGGAAGTCATAAATGCGGCAGCCCTTCTCCAGTGACCACTGAATCATCATCCACTGCAGCAGGTAGTTCGGCATCAGCTTACGTACGTCAAATTCCTTCG
The DNA here is from genome assembly GCA_030540435.1 of Eubacteriales bacterium. GTDB lineage: Bacteria > Bacillota > Clostridia > Oscillospirales > Butyricicoccaceae > Butyricicoccus_A. The sequence continues at coordinate 2,268 of JAUNWG010000033.1, read as the reverse complement.
TGCCGTTTGCAGATGCGCCATACAGATACCATACCTTGTCGCCATAATAAATTGCCAGCGTTCCGGCAATCGGCTTGTCCTCATAGAACGCCATGTACAGGCGGGCATTGTCCCCCATTGCATCCAACATCTTGTTAAAGTAGCTTGCCGGACGGGTGACGAAGCCGTCGCGCAGGCCGGTCTCCATCATCATCTTGGAGAAAAACGGCATCATTTCCTTGCCGCACAGCTTGATCTTGACGCCGCGCTTGATCGCCTTGCGCACCTTGGTGCGGGTGTCGGTCTTAAAGTGCATGATCGCAGCTTCGCCCTGTGTGTCTTCAACCGTAATATCAAATGTCTCTCCCGGCGCTGGCGCAGTAAATACCTTTTCGTTTTTCATCTCGGAAACATCCAGACGGAAGACGAAATTCGGCTGGATGCCCTCAAAGTTCTTGCCGTCGCCGGTCGCGTTTTTAAAGCCCAGCTTTTCCAGCTCGCCGATAAATTCCTTATCTTCAATGGAAACATCCGGGTCAAGCTTGAGAACATAGGAATGGTGCTTTTTTGCCAGCACACGCGCGCCTGCGATCAGCTGCTCCATCGTCGCGTTGTCATGCGGGTCGCAAACCGGACCGCGGCAGCCGTACATCAGTGTCCACGGCAGATGCGGCAGGTTGCGGATGAGCACTGCCAGAGAACCGCAGATCTTGCCGTCCTCCCCGCGCACCACAATGGCCTCCCACTTCCAGTTGTCCTTCAGATTCGCCCATTTCTTGGACTGCATAAAATGGCCGTACGGATGCCCGGCATTAAACGCCTCATATTCCGCCAGCGTCTTATCATTTACAAATTCAAACATGCTCTATCCTCCTGAATACCAGATCAGTATTTCTTTTCACTCATGATTTCTCTTATTATATGCTTTTTTCGCCAAAGGAACAAGATATATCATGCAGAAAAGCACCGGTTTCCATGTCGGGATTTTGCCGGATATACTAAAAAAGGATGCTGTGCGCATCCTTGACCTTGTCATTCTATTATGATATGATGATTTTACTGGAAGGGCATACCATTTACGGCAGGCGGTTGCGTTCTCCCGCTCGATCGCGAGAGGGGAAACCCTGTTTCTTAAAGATCCTCTCTGCATGAAGGGAGGGCGGTAGTTATGGCATATGTTACATATACTGATTTGATTCAAATCGGCATCTTAATTGTTGCTATCATTACTCTGTTTCAGATAAAGAAATAACCGCCCTTAGCTGTCAACCCCGGGCGGTTATTTTATCATTCCGCAGGGAGGACGCGCCGTCTGTTGGTGTGCCCTTCCTTTTTCTATTTATAGGATACCACATACGGGGCGGAAAAGCAAGCGGTATTTCAGCCGTCACTGCACGCCCGTTTTGCAGGTCTTCCGATTTCATCCTGCAAAATCACCAAAAAATCCGCAAACTCCCTGCGGAATTACAGCAGACAGATGAAAACGCGCGCGGCATCTTGACAATGCCGCATCAAATGCGATTTAATAAGGATACACACATTTTTACGGTGTGAATCGTATACATAGAGGAAATGCCGAGCGGGCGGAAGATACCGGTCGGCGATTGATGCAGTTTGAAAGGCAGGTACTAATCTCATGTCCGATGGAAGAATTTACAACTTTTCGGCAGGACCGTCCATGATGCCGCTGCCGGTTCTGGAAAAAGCCGCAGCACAGATGCTTAACTACGAAGGCTCCGGCATGTCTGTCATGGAGATGAGTCACCGATCTAAATACTATGATGATATCATCAATGGCGCGCAGGACGTTCTGCGCCGCATTCTGAATATCCCGGATAACTATAAGATCCTGTTCATGCAGGGCGGCGCAACCATGCAGTTCTCCGCGATCCCGCTGAACCTGATGGTCACCGGCAAGGCGGATTATGCCGTCACCGGCAACTTTGCGCGCAATGCGGCAAAGGAAGCAAAGAAGTACGGCAAGGTACAGATCGCCGCTACCTCTGAGGCTGACAACTTTACATGGATCCCGACACAGGAGCAGCTGACCCTCGATCCGACCGCAGATTACTTCTATTTCTGCGCAAACAACACCATTTTCGGCACCGAGTGGCATTATGACCCGGAGACCGGCGACGTACCGATGGTTGCCGACATGTCCTCCAACATTCTGTCCAAGCCGGTGGATGTTTCCAAGTATGGCATCATCTATGCTGGCGCACAGAAGAACATGGGCCCGGCAGGTATGGCTGTGGTCATCATCCGCGAGGACCTGATGGGCCATTACCG
>JAUNWG010000032.1 GCA_030540435.1 Eubacteriales bacterium | reverse complement strand
GTGGTGCCGGTGACCGGACTCGAACCGGTACGCTGTCGCCAGCGGTGGATTTTGAGTCCACTACGTCTACCAATTCCATCACACCGGCATATCAATGCAACGGGTATATTATACTAAAATTTGCATCCGGTTGCAAGTGTTTTTTGAAAAATTATTGTGATATGCTTCCCATCTAAATTAGCAATGCATATTTTATTGTATTTTGAAGGGGAGCATATCACATGAATGGAGCAATTTGGTTGTTTAGAAATCATCTGTGACTTCATCCCAGTCGCCAATCAGCTGAAAAGCCTTGTAAACAAACAGCGCAACGGATACAAGGAATGCAACGACAACCAGCTTACGATGCTTTTTGAAAAAGTCAGAAAATAACGTCCCAATCAAGATGCCAAAGGAAATCAGCATCATTTTGAGCACACATACTTCGGAGAGTACAAAATTAGCAAGCAGGGAGGAAATACGGCTTTGTGCGAAATCACAGCCAGCACGTACAGCGGTCTGTGCGTCTCCAAGTTTAGATGCAGCAAGGTCACAATACGTCCCCGCCTTGTCATAGATGGAATAATTTTTCATGAAGGTTTAACTCCTTTCTCCTGCGCCGAATATCCTGCGGCAGATGGAATATGTCTGCGGGCATAATATTTGCGGCGGCTTTCCTGTTTTTTCTTATCTGAAATGATTTTACGACGGATTTCCTCTGCGGTGGAGCAGGACTGGCGGCCTTGTGGTGAAACGTGACCGATTCGCATTCCAACGGCTTCCAATAGTTCAGAAAGTTGAGTACAATGCTGATCCTTTAACGCTTCCGCAAAAATAAGTCCACATGCACGTGCATCAGAAAGCGCTTCATGATGGTTCAATTTGATATTTAAATCATTGCAAACGGTATCCAGCTTGTGATTTTCCATTTCCGGCCAGAGCTTTTGCGAGACTTTTACAGTACAAATATAATCAAATTCAGGGATAGGAATATGATAATATTCCAGCAGCCGGCATAGCACAACAGTATCGAAAGCAGCGTTGTGGCAGACAACCAGTTGATTTTCAATACTATGGTGTATCATTTGCCAAACTTCATCAAACGTAGGTGCATTTTTTACCATAGAGGCAGTAATGCCGTGAATACGGACATTATACCAGTTGAATTTGTCATATCCTTCTGGCGGGCGGATTAGTGTAATGGTTTCACGGATTGGGATGTTATCTTCAAATTCAACGACACCGATCGAACATGCACTGAGCATAGACGCATTGGCGGTTTCAAAATCTATTGCAGTAAATTTCACGAATGAGCCTCCAAACCCTTTTGATGGCGAACTCGCTCTTCTGCAACGCGAAGAAAATGATAAAATGGCGTAATTCGCTTCAAATCATTTATCATTATATCATAGAATGTTCCATCAAACAAGGCGGTAAAATCATCACAGAAGAAACTGACACCAATATTTTTTCGATTCAGCCAGTTTTGATCTTCCGGTGATGCTTCTGGAAAGCGGGAACGTCTGTAGCTTTCGCCATATAAGGAGAAAGTTTTTTCATTATCGACGATATTTTTCGCAGTCAGATAATTGACATCATGATGCAGGATCATTTTACGATATGCATCCCGGACTTGGGAAGGAATGTCGTAATACCCCACGCCATATCCCCAGCCCTCCTGCTCGATTTCAAAATAGTAGCATAGGGAATTGCCGAGATGTTTTTTCGGATGGCGGAAGGTCAGCCACATATGGTCGCGGTACAGGTCTTTGTTTTTTGTAAAACGTGTATCCCGCCGTACACGGGAAAGTACTTTATAAGGAATGCAAACAAATTGCGGATCAATTTCCAGCATAGTAGGCGTCATTGCTTCTGTCAGCTGATAAAACGGTTCGATTACAAGGGAGCGGCAGATATCCTTGTGGTCATCATACCATGATTTGCTGTTGCGCAGATGGTTTTCTGCGAGGAAATCCAGCATCTGTGGTGTAAATTTATCAAAAATCATAAAGGTCGACTCCTTTGAAAGATTGGCTTTGCAGTTTATTGTACCGCATATTACGGCATGTTTCAAATTATTCTTTTACAATTATTCTTATAAAAGTAAATAGAGAAGACGGAGTATATTTCATTACAAAAATTTTGCGATTTCTTCAATAGTGCTTTCCTTTATCGAAATTATGTTGTATACTTAATAGTAATTATGAATCGCAGGAGGTTTTTCTTATGCATCGAATTTTACAGCTGTTGGAACAGGACGCACGCCTTACTCCAGCCCGCATTGCGAAGATGCTGGGGATGACAGAGCAGCAGGTTGTTGACAGTATCCATAAATATGAACAGAATAATGTAATTCTTGGCTACAAGGCGATCGTAGACTGGAATAAGATTGAGCGCGATAACGTCACAGCGTTGATTGAAGTACGCGTAAGGCCGCAGAGCGGCGCCGGCTTTGATGAACTGGCACAGCGCATTTATAAAAATAAGCAGGTCGTTGATATGTATTTAATGAGTGGTTCGTTTGACTTTACTATCATTGTCAATGGCCGTTCCCTGCAGGAGGTATCCCGTTTTGTTTCGGAGAACCTTGCGCCGATGGAGAATGTTGTTTCCACCTCGACCCATTTTGTGCTGAAGCAGTATAAAAATGCCGGTATTGATTTTAATCCTGTCGATGAAAGAGAGGATTTCAGAGATGATTGATTATTCATCATTGATTTCGGATAAGGCAAGGATTATCAAACCTTCCGGCATCCGAAAATTCTTTGATATTGTAAACACAATGGAAGATGCTATTTCCCTTGGCGTTGGTGAGCCGGACTTTGAGACCCCGTGGCAGATCCGCCGTGCCGGCATTGACGCTCTGCAGCAGGGCAAGACATTTTATACCTCAAACTGGGGATTGGCCGACCTTCGCAAGGAAATTGCAAAATATGTCTGGGAAAATTATCATCTGGAATATGATTACCATAAGGAGATCATTGTAACCGTTGGCGGTTCAGAGGCAATTGACAATGCATTGCGTTCCTTTGTATCTGACGGGGACGAAGTTCTGATTCCGGAACCGTCCTTTGTCTGTTATACACCGCTTGCAACATTGGCAGGCGGCAAGGCTGTTCCGCTGAAGACCCGCATGGAGGATGGTTTTAAGCTGACAGCACAAACCTTAAAGGAAGCAATCACACCGCGTACAAAGGTACTGATCATGCCGTTCCCGAACAATCCGACTGGCGCGATTATGACGCGGGAAGAGCTGGAGGAGATTGCAGCGGTTCTGCGCGACACCAATATTGTCGTCATTTCGGATGAAATTTACTGCGAGCTGACTTATGGCGGTAAAAAGCATGTCTGTTTTGCAGAGCTGCCGGGGATGCGTGAGCGTACAATGGTCATCAATGGCTTCTCAAAGTCGTATGCAATGACTGGCTGGCGCCTTGGCTGGGTCATGGCACCGCGGGAAATGCTGCAGCCGTTGGTAAAGATCCATCAGTTTGGGATTATGTCTGCACCGACGATCAGCCAGTTTGCAGGTATTACGGCGATGCGCACCGGCAAAGATGATATTGAATATATGCGTCAGCAGTATGATATCCGTCGCCGGTTTATGTACTCCCGCTTACAGGAGATCGGTATGCCATGCTTTGAGCCGGAAGGCGCCTTCTACATATTTCCGTCTATCAAGAAATATATGGAGGATGATGAGGCGTTCTGTGATCAGCTGCTGCATAAAAAGAAGATCGCGGTTGTTCCGGGCAGCGCATTTGGCGAGAGTGGGCGCGGACATATTCGTATCTCGTATTCTTACTCTATGATGCATCTGGAAACGGCGATGGAGCGCATTGAGGAGTTTATTAACGAACTGTAATTCAGGTTGTTTTTAATTAAAAATTTTCTTTTTATTATTCATAAGATTGTTTGCCGAAACAAAACTGTGCCGGTGAAATAAGATAAAATTGCCCATTTTCCTGTGGTCAGTTATATGCTATCATAACATGCATACTGAAACCATAGGATTATGAGGTGATTTTATTATGCATTCCAATCGATTTTCAACACGGTCTTTGTGTGTGACAGGCATCATGGCGGCGCTGGTATGTGTGATGACAATGGTCGTACAGATCCCGATCCCGCTGGGCTATGCGCATCTGGGTGATGCATTTATCCTGCTTACGGTTCTGTTTGTTGGCAGACGTTCCGGCATTTGGGCGGGCGGCATTGGTTCTGCGTTGGCTGACCTGCTGACCGGCTACGCATACTGGGCGATCCCAACCTTTATTATCAAAGCGCTGATGGCATGGATCGTAGGAAAAATTGCTTACACCAAGGAAGACACCTGCACATTGTTCTCTGCCCGCGCACTGCTTGCCTGTGCGATTGGCATGGCATGGATGGTAGTCGGCTACACCGTCGCTGGTGCGTTCCTGTATGGCGGGCTTGCTGCCGGTCTGGCATCTACGCCGGGACTTGCCGTGAAGGGCGTGCTCAATTTAGCGGTATGCTATGGTGTTGGCGCATTGTTTGAAAAGGCAAAGATCCGTCCGCTGCTAACGGCAGATAGAAAGGGACAGGCATGATCGACCACAACAGACAAAAGAAAATTGCTGTAATCAATGATATTTCCGGCTTTGGGCGCTGCTCTATCGCAGTGTCCATGCCGATTATTTCTGCGATGAAGGTGCAATGCTGTCCAGTTCCTACGTCGATTTTTTCCAATCATACCGGCTTTCCAGAATTTTTCTTTGACGATTATACGGATAAAATGCAGCCGTATATTGATAACTGGAAGAAGCTGGGGCTGGAATTTGACGGCATCCAGACAGGGTTTCTCGGCTCTGCGCGACAGATCGAAATTGTGAAGAAATTCATCGAAGATTTTCGCACAGAGCGCACAACTGTGATTATTGACCCGGTTATGGGGGACTACGGCAAACCATATCCGACCTATACGCCGGAGCTGTGTCAGGAAATGAAGCAGCTGGTATCCTATGCAGATATTTTAACACCGAATCTGACAGAAGCCTGCATTTTGACCGATACCCCGTTCCATGAAGGCCATTGGATGACGAAGGAACTGATCCGTCTGGCGCAGCTGCTGGCAGAGCAGGGACCGGAAAAGATCGTGATTACCGGCGTACCGCAGAAGGCATATGTTTCCAACCTGATCTATGAAAAGGGGGGGGAGGCAAAGCTGCTGCGTACGTTGCGCATTGGCAATGAGCGTTCCGGCACAGGGGATGTCTTTTCGTCGATCATTGCGGCGGATGCCGTCAATAAGGTGCCGTTTGAGCAGTCGGTACGCAAGGCGTCTCAGTTCGTGAAAAAGTGTATTATGCGTTCGATTGCTATGAAAATCCCCAAGACAGATGGTGTCTGCTTTGAGGAGCTGCTCACCACACTGAAGTGACAAGGAGGTCGTTTCATGAAAAAGGAAATGACGATTGTATATGATTTTCACAATGGTTTATATATCAACCTGACAAACCGATGTCCATGTGCCTGTACTTTCTGCCTGCGCCAGACAATGGATCATATGGGAGATTCCGGTGCTCTGTGGCTGGAGCATGAGCCGTCCTATGAGGAGATCACGGCAGCGATTGACAGCCGTGATTTAACGCGCTATAATGAAGTTGTATTCTGTGGGTTTGGTGAACCAACGGAGCGGCTGGATATGCTCTTGCAGACAGCAACGTATGTCAAGAAAAAATGTCCGGAGATCAAGACCCGCATCAATACCAACGGCCTTGGCGATTTGGTTTATGGAGAGCCGATTGCAGAAAAGCTGACAGGTCTGATTGATGTGGTTTCCATCAGCTTAAATACCCCGAATGCAGAGGAATACCTCAAGCTGACACGCAGCAAGTTTGGCGCACAATCCTTTGACGCTATGCTGAAATTTGCTGAAAGTTGTGTCAGAACTGTGCCGGAGGTCGTTATGACTACAGTCGAAACGACGATCACCCATGAGGAAGAGGAACAATGCCGTGCAATCTGTGAAAAGATTGGCGCACGCTACCGCATCCGCCCGTGGGAAGAGTAATAATAACAAACCTATATTGCATCAGACAGCGTGGTCGGAGATATGCTCCATCGCGCTGTTTTTGCGTTATATTGTGTGCAGGACGTCACTTGTGGTATGCATTGACAAGGTTTTTCCCGAAGCATACCTGCAATTTTTGCAACTCCACGATTGAAGAAATGCAAAATATAGCGTATAATAAGGTGCGTAGACTGCACAGGCCTCCCGCTGAAATGCAGCTTATGACATCTTTGTAGATACTAAAATATTAATTGGCGAAGGGAGACAATTCAATGGTCAAATTATATGACGGCGGTGTATATCTTGTTAATGGCAAGGAAATCGTTGCAGAGCAGGACGCCGCTCAGGTACAGGCGCTGACCGGCAAGGCAGTGGATAAGGAGGACGCGAAGAAGGGAACGATCGCATATTCCATTCTTTCCGCACATAATACCTCCGACAATATGGATAAGCTGAAGATCAAGTTTGATGCGATGGCATCACATGATATTACCTTTGTCGGTATTGTACAGACTGCGAAGGCTTCCGGTATGGAGCATTTCCCGATTCCGTATGTTTTGACAAACTGCCACAATTCGCTGTGTGCAGTCGGCGGCACGATCAATGAAGACGATCATGTTTTCGGACTGTCCGCCGCAAAGGAGTATGGTGGCATCTATGTTCCGCCGCATCTGGCAGTCATCCATCAGTATATGCGTGAAATGATGGCAGGCTGCGGCAAGATGATCCTCGGCTCGGACAGCCATACCCGCTATGGCGCGCTGGGCACGATGGCGATTGGTGAAGGCGGCGGTGAGCTGGTAAAGCAGCTGCTGTGCGATACATATGATATCGCATATCCGGGTGTTGTCGGCATTTATCTGGACGGCAAGCCGCAGCCGGGCGTTGGCCCACAGGATATCGCGCTGGCTATTATCGGTGCGGTCTTCAAGTGCGGTTATGTAAAGAACAAGGTCATGGAGTTCGTCGGCCCTGGCATTGCTTCCATGGATACCGATTACCGCAATGGCGTTGATGTTATGACGACCGAAACCACATGTCTTTCCTCCATCTGGTGCACAGATGATGATACAAAGGCATATTTGACCAAGCATGGCCGCGGCGGCGATTATAAGAAGCTCGCGCCGGCAGATGTCGCTTACTATGATGGCTTGGTTTATGTTGATCTGAGCAGTGTTAAGCCGATGATTGCATTGCCGTTCCATCCGAGCAACACCTTTGAAATCGACGAGCTGAATGCAAACCTCGGTGATATTCTGCGCAGTGTAGAGAAGGATGCAGAGCGCCTGATCGGCAGCAACAAGGACATCGAATTCACGCTGACAGACAAGATCGTCGATGGCAAGCTGCAGGTTCAGCAGGGCATTATTGCAGGCTGTGCAGGCGGCGGCTATACCAACATTATGGAAGCAGCACATATGCTGCACGGTGCACAGTGCGGTGCAGACGAGTTCACACTGTCTGTTTACCCGTCTTCGATGCCGGTTTATATGGATCTGGTCAAGAAGGGTGCATTCTCCGACCTGCTGGCGGCTGGCGCTGTTATCAAGACTGCGTTCTGTGGCCCATGCTTCGGTGCGGGCGACACGCCGGCAAACAACGGCCTGAGCATCCGCCACACCACCAGAAACTTCCCGAACCGCGAAGGCTCCAAGCCGGGCGTAGGACAGATGTCCTCTGTTGCACTGATGGACGCACGCTCTATTGCAGCAACCGCAGCAAACGGCGGTATCCTGACCCCCGCAACCGCTGTTGTTGACGATTATGTTGTACCGGAGTATGAGTTCGACGATTCTGCATATCGTTCCCGCGTATATCAGGGTTACAATGCACCGGCTAAAGGCGCTGAACTGGTCTATGGCCCGAACATCAAGGACTGGCCGGAGATGAGTCCGCTGGCCGACAACATCCTGCTTAAGGTATGCACCAAGATCATGGATGATGTTACCACAACGGATGAACTGATCCCGTCTGGCGAAACCTCTTCCTATCGCTCCAACCCGCTGGGATTGGCTGAATTTACACTGTCCCGCCGTGATCCGCAGTATGTTGGTCGTTCCAAGGCAGTTGACAAGCTGGAAAAGGCGCGTGTTGCAGGCAAGAATCCGGCGGACCTCGAGCCGGAGCTGGAAAAGGTTTACGCACAGATCAAGACCATTGATGCGAATATGGTGCCGGCTGAGACTGAAATCGGCAGCATGATTTACTGTGTCAAGCCGGGTGACGGCTCTGCACGTGAGCAGGCAGCAAGCTGCCAGCGCGTCATCGGCGGTTTGGCAAATATCTGCCGTGAGTATGCAACCAAGCGGTACCGTTCCAATGTCATGAACTGGGGTATGCTGCCGTTCCAGATGAAGGAGGAGCCGAACTTCGAGATCGGTGATTATATCTACATTCCGAACGTAAAGGCTGCTCTGGATGGCGATATGCAGGATATCAAGGCGTATGTATTGGGCGATGAGATCAAAGAGCTTTCTTTGTATATTGCTGACATGACACCGGATGAAAAGAAGATTGTCAAGGCTGGTTGTCTGATTAACTATAACCGTAACCGCTGAGTGGGCGCGATATCGGTGCAGTGCAGACAGCACATGTGACAATTGAGGATAGACAAAATCAGAGGGACTGCTCCTGCAGCAGTCCCTCTTTTTCTGAACAGATTTCTACGCTTCATTGCTGATGTTGTCAAAACGAGAGATAAAATGGGGAATATGCACAAAAAAATGGAGTAATTTTGAAAATAATTCACATATTGAACGGAAAAGATTGACAAATTGTTAACGATGGGATATAATATAAATTAATATGATGTATTGCAATGAGAATTCCAGAATGGAAGACCGTACAGATGAACAGCTCTGCGCCGCCGCGCAGCAGGGAGACAGAGTTGCTGAGGAGCAGCTTGTTACTCGCTATTTTGGCGTGGTAAAAGCGTGTTCTCGTCCATATTTCCTTGCGGGCGGCGATGGGGAGGATCTGATTCAGGAAGGGATGCTGGGTTTGCTCAAGGCGGTGCGCGCCTTTGATCCGGAGCGTGGTGTCCCGTTTGAGGCCTTCGCCCGCGTGTGCATTACACGCAGGGTATATACGGCTGTCAGTGCGGCGTCAGCGGAAAAGCATGAACTGCTGAACCATTCGGAAAACCTTGTAAAAGTCCCTCTTTTTGACGAAAATTCCAAGGCGGTGCATACCGTTTCCGACCCGGTTTCACTGGTGATCGGTATGGAGGAGCACCGCGAAATGCAGCGGAAGCTGTTGTCTTCGCTGTCTGCGTTTGAAGCCAGGGTTCTCACATTATATTTGGACGGCTGTTCCTATGAAGAAATGGCCGCAGAGGTTGGCAAACCCGTAAAATCGGTGGACAACGCAATTCAGCGGATCCGGCGCAAGGCGTCCGCTCTTTTTCCAGATGAACACAGGTGATTTTGCCTGTGCTTAATAAATCAGACGTTTCCCAAAATGGAGAGACAGTCAAGGAGAGGTAACTATGTATCAGGACAAAACATTGATATGCAAAGAATGCGGTCAGGAATTTGTATTTTCTGCCGGTGAGCAGGAGTTCTACGCAGAGCGTGGTTTCCAGAATGAGCCGCAGCGCTGCAAGCCCTGCCGCGACAAGCGCAAAAATGCGACCCGCACACCGCGTGAATATTTTACAGCGACCTGCGCTGCATGTGGCGGAGAGGCCAGAGTCCCGTTCCAGCCGAACAGTGACCGCCCGGTCTATTGCAGCGAGTGTTTCGCAAAGATGAAGGCACAGGGCTGATACAGCAAATCGACAGAACATCCATCGGTTTGATGGGTGTTCTTTTGTGTGTTTTTTCAAAATCTGTGGATATGTATTGAAAAACGCGTAAAGAGACAGTATAATACAAGTACAATTATAATTTAGAAAATACAGGAGGTCATTTATCATGGCTGCAATTACAAAACAGACCACGATCGGCGAGGTTCTCGCTCGTGATATCAATACTGCTCAGTTCTTTATCAACATCGGTATGCATTGCCTGGGTTGCCCGCATTCTCAGGGCGAGAGCATTGAGGAAGCATGCATGGTGCACGGCACAGATGCAGATGAGCTGATCACAGAGATCAACACCTACCTTGCAAGCAAGGGCTGAGTCGCAATCATTTGATAATGCTGAAGGGTCGATGCTTCATGCGTCGGCCCTTTTTGTGCAGGGAGGAAGGATATGCAGGATAATCGAATGCATTTGACACCGCGTTTGCGTACCATCATGGAACAGGTGCCGGATGGTGCGCGGATTGCAGATATCGGCACAGATCATGCACTGATACCAGCGGCATTGCTGCGGCGTGGGAAAATTGTATCTGCCGTAGCATCCGATATCCGTCAGGGACCGCTGGAAAGCGCAGCGCGTACTGCGCGGCAGTTTGGACTGTCTGACAGCATTTCCCTGCGCCTTGGAGCAGGGCTGCGGACAGTAAAACCATCGGATGCTGATACCATTATCATTGCCGGTATGGGTGGCGAAACCATTGCACAGATCCTCACAGACGACCCTTGGGCATTGAAGGGAGAGCATTTGCTCTTGCTGCAACCGATGACGGCACAGCCGTATTTGCGGAAATATCTGGCAGCGCATGGCGGTAAGATCATAAAAGAAACACTGTGCCGCGAGGGGAGAAGGATGTACACGGTTCTGACAGTGCGTGGCGGCGGGGAGAAGACCGATCAAGCACTTTCAGACTGCTGTGTTTCGGATGCACTGCTGTGTGACTCAATGGCAGCGGAATATCTTGTCAGACTATTGGAACGGGAAGAAAAAATTGCTGCATCACTAGAAGCTGCAAAACATCAGAAGCCGGAAGAATTGGCACTGCACAGGGCGAATGTACAGGTTTTGAAGGATGCATTATGTCAAATCAGGAAGGATAGATAATATGATTCAGGTAAAGGATGTTCTACACTGTTTGGAACAGGCAGCTCCGTATGAGCTGGCGGAAAGCTGGGATAATGTCGGCTTGCTTGTAGGTGATCCGGAAGCGAAAGTCGATGGCGTACTGTGTGCACTGGATATCACGGAAGCAGTGGTACAGGAAGCAGCAGAGCGTGGCTGCAATTTGATCGTTGCCCATCATCCGGTGATCTTTACCTCAGTCAGCCGTGTGACTGCGGATACAGTCACGGGCCGGATCGTTATTTCGATGATCCGGGAGGGTATTTCAGGCATCTGCATGCATACCAATATGGATTGCGCGTCGGCTGGTGTGAATGATCTGCTGGCAGCATCGCTCGGTCTGACAGATGTTATTAATATGGAAGCAGGAGAAGGTGGAAATCTGGGGCGTGTCGGTAACCTGCCAAAGACGATGTCACTGCCTGAGTTTGCAAAGCATGTCAAGCTATCTCTTGGGGCGGGCGGTGTCCGTGTTGCAGATGGCGGCAAGCCGGTACGGCGTGTAGCAGTCGGCGGTGGCGCATGTGGCAAGCTGATGGATTACGCGGTTGCAAAGGGGGCAGATACCTTTGTGATTGGCGACTGTAGCTATGATATTATGATGAAAGCGCATGATATCGGGTTGAATCTGTTGGATGCCGGACATTTTCCGACGGAAAATCCAGTAGCACATGGCTTCCGCGATTTGATTGCAGCACAATTCCCGGAGCTTCCGGTGGAGGTATCTGATGTCCATTGTGATTGTATTAGCTTTTATTAAAATGCAAAAATAATGTTAGAACGACCCTAAAAGACGGAAAAAGATTCTGTCGTTTAGGGTCTTTTGTTTTAGAGAGAATTTTGACGTTTTATGCGGCTTGTCGAAGGATAGAATTTGTTTTGTAAAAAAAATTTGTGTTCATTTTCCATTTTACTCTTGACAATTCTCAGAAAAAGATGTAAGCTAATTACGTTAGCTAATCAAATTAACAATTAGCCAGCGCTATGGAAGGAGTTGATCGGAATGCCGCGGGATAAGACCGCTAGTCATGAGAAAATTGTGGAGGCAGCTATGCGAGAATTTCAGGAGAAGGGCTTTGAGCGGGCTTCCATGAAAGCGGTGGCGGACGCGGTTGGGATGACTTCTGCGGCGTTATACCGCCATTTTGACAGCAAACAGGATATGTTTGCAACCCTAGTGCAGCCAGCTGTTGATGCACTGGATGCTTGGCGGGAAAAGCATGTGGCCGCCAGCTATGATATTCTGGAGCGAGAAGATACGGAGATCATGTGGGATTTTAACGGCAAAAACAATGATGTCAGTATGGTGCTGGATGTAATGTACCAGCAGCCAGAGGCTTTTCGTTTGTTGCTCTTCTGCTCTGCGGGAACCCCCTACGAGAGTTGTTTCCATGATCTTACCGATCAGAGCACTGACGAAATGATGTGCTTTTTGCAAGCCTGTAAGGCTCATGGCATCCATGTCCGGGAGGTACAGCGGGACGAGATGCACATGTTGGTCAGTGCATACAGCGCTGCACTGATCCAGCCCATTGAGCATGGATACGATAAGGCAGACGCCGAGCGTTATCTGAAGACCATTGTGGATTTCTTTACGCCGGGATGGCGAATGATCACTGGACTTTGATGAAAGGGGAAAAATTCCCCTTTTTTTGAAGATATAAGTTAGCATAAACTAACTAAAAAGGAGATGGATCTCATGAACAACAAACCCAAAAAAAAGCGTTCGGCAGTGTCTTGGCTGATGGAACTGGCAAAACCGAGAAAGTGGGAATATCTGCTCAGTGTTTTGGCGGCTCTGGCGGGCGTAGCCTGCGGGCTGGTGCCGTATCTTATCATGATCGAACTGATCGGTGCACTGGTAGGTGGCACAGCGGACGAGGCATGGTGCCTGAACCGCTGCCTCATCATGGGGCTGTGGTGGGTCCTGCGCTATGTCCTGCACGCAACTTCTACCACCATGTCTCATCATGCAACCTTCCATGTGTTGGCAGATATCAGAATGAAACTGATGCATAAGCTGGCAACGATGCCCTTGGGGGCAGTGCTGGATAAATCTTCCGGCTCCTACAAAAACATTATCGTGGAGCGTGTGGATTCCATTGAAACAACGCTGGCCCATATCGTGCCGGAAATGACCTCCAATATTGTGGGAGCCATTGCGGTGATGGTGCTGCTGTTCCGGGTAGATTGGCGGATGGGATTGGCGATGCTGATTGTAGTGCCGCTGGGCGTCCTGTGCTTCCTGTCGATGTTCAATGGATATGAGGCCAAATTTCAACGCACCATAAACTCCACAAAGATACTAAATGATACTGCGGTGGAGTATATCAACGGCATTGAAGTTATCAAAGCGTTTGGACAGTCCAAGACCAGCTATGCCAAATTTGTTTCGGCAGCCAAGGAGGGTGCAGACTGCTTTATCGAATGGATGCGCAGCTGTCTCTTCGGGCAATCCGCCGGTATGGCGATTTTTCCCTCCACATTGATCGGTATTCTGCCGATCGGCTGTTTGCTGTTCATGCATGGGACGCTTACGGCGGAAACCTTTATTTCGGTGATTGTTCTGTCCTTCGGCGTCATGCAGCCACTAATTACGGCCTATTCCTACACGGATGATCTGGCACAGCTTGGGACAATCATCGGAGAAGTGGCAGACATTCTTGACCGTGAGGATCTGCATCGGCCTGAAACGGCAAGGGTTCTGCCCAAGGACAATTCTATCGAACTGAAGGGCATCCATTTTTCTTACCATGAGAAAGAAGTGCTCCACGGTGTTAATCTGCGCATTGAACCGGGGACAGTGAACGCTCTGGTAGGACCCAGCGGCAGCGGAAAATCAACGATCGCACGGCTGATTGCTTCCCTGTGGGATGTAGATGACGGCAGCATTACGTTGGGCGGTGTGGACATCCGTACGCTTCCGCTCAAGAAATGCACCGATCGCATTGCCTATGTGTCTCAGGACAATTATCTATTTGATCTCTCTGTGATGGACAACATCCGCATGGGACGTAAGGGAGCAACAGACGAGGAGATCATAACGGCGGCCAAGAACTGCGGCTGTCACGATTTTATTATGAGTTTAGAGAATGGCTATCAAACTATTTGTGGATCCTCCGGCGGACATCTTTCCGGCGGCGAGCGGCAGCGCATTTCCATTGCCCGCGCTATGCTGAAAGATGCGCCGGTGATTATCCTCGATGAGGCGACTTCCTACACAGACCCGGAGAATGAAGCGGTTATCCAGTCCGCCTTGGCCCAACTGATCCGGGGTAAGACTTTGTTGGTCATCGCGCATCGCCTGTCTACAGTGGCAGATGCAGACTGTATCTTTGTAGTAAAGGATGGCAACATAGCTGCTCAGGGGATTCACTCGGAGTTATTGGAATCCTGCCCGCTCTATGAGGAAATGTGGAATGCTCACATGAGCGTAAAAGACAACGATGGGGAGGTGGCATAAATGATTCAAACGCTCAGGAAATTCTTTGCTTTCTGCGGAGAGGAAAACCGAAAATTATTCATGACCTCTATTTGGCTGGGGGTGCTCAGCGCGATCTGCTCCGCTATGCGAATTCCTGCCAGCTTCGTCGTCATTCAGGCGCTGTTGGCAAACAATGTGACTACAGCTACACTCTGGACCAGCTTTGGCATCATCATTGGTTCTGTGATCGCAACTATTCTGATCAACATGAAGTCCACAATGCTGCAAACCGAAGGCGGCTACCGCGCCTGTGCCAATAAGCGCATCGAGATCGCTGAGCATCTGCGATATCTGCCTATGGGGTGGTTCAACGCCAATAGCCTGGGCGAAGTGACCTCGGTTACCACTAACACCATGGAGAACATGGCAAATATAGCTACCCGTGTGGTGATGATTACAACAAAGGGATTCCTTACTGCCGGAATCATTGCCATCATGATGTTCATTTTCGACTGGCGCATGGGTCTGATCACGTTGGCCGGGCTGACGGTGTTCATGCTGGTAAACGCCATGATGCAGCGGAAGGAACAGGACATTTCCCTGCGCAAGTTCGATGCGGATGAGCACTTGGTAGCCAAGGTTCTAGAATATGTGCAGGGCATCGCGGAAGTAAAGAACTTTGATTTGACGAAGGATTCCACCACGCAGGTCGGTGACGCTGTGGACGAGTGCCGTAAGGCTGCATTTGCTATGGAGGTCCCATCAGTAATATTCATCCTTTTGCAGTTCCTGGCAAACAAATTTACTGGTGTGGCAGTGTGCGCGGCAGCGTTGGTTTTCTTCTTCAACGGCACGATGCCGCTGGCCAAGTGCCTGATGATGCTGATTTGTTCCTTTATCCTCTTTGAGCAGTTGGACAGCGCGGGCAGCTTCTCCACGCTGTTCCGTACTATCGATATCGGCGTAGAAAAGGCCAATGCTATTTTGAATGTGCCGCCCATGGACATTGACGGCAGAGATATGACACCGGAACACTGTGATATCACTTTGGAGCATGTGGATTTTGCCTATGAAGAGAAGAAGATTTTGGATGATGTATCTCTGACCATCCCTGAAAAGACGACAGTTGCTATTGTGGGTCCCAGCGGAAGCGGCAAGACGACGCTGTGCCATCTGATGGCCCGTTTTTGGGATGTGCAGGGCGGGAGAGTTACACTGGGCGGTCAGGATGTGAAGGCGTACAGCTATGACAGCCTGATTCGGAATTTCTCCTTTGTATTCCAGCGCACATACTTGTTCTCTGATACCATCGCCAACAATATTCGATTTGGCAAGCCGAATGCGTCTATGGATGAAGTGATCGCCGCAGCCAAGAAAGCGCGCTGCCACGACTTTATCACGGCATTACCAGAGGGTTACGACACGGTGATCGGAGAAGGTGGTGCTTCGATATCGGGTGGCGAGCGCCAGCGTATTACCATTGCCCGCGCGATTATGAAAGATGCGCCGGTTATCGTCCTTGATGAAGCTACCGCAAACGTTGACCCCGAAAATGAGAAGGACTTGATAGAGGCTATTCAGGAACTGACGCACGACAAGACTGTTATCATGATCGCTCACCGTTTGAAGACAGTCCGCCATGCAGACTGCATTTTTGTAGTGGATGGCGGTAAGATCGTCCAACAGGGAACCCACGACGAGCTGGTCGAACAGGACGGAATCTATCGCCGTTTCGTAGTGGAGCGCAGACAGGCTGCCGGTTGGAAGGTATGATAAGTGGCGTGTAAAAGACGGTTTTCGTGAGAGCTTCGGACTGGGAAAAAGACGTTGCAAAACAAAGATATGGAATGGACGATCAAGATATAAGTATTTCGGATGGCCTACTCTGTGCGCAACCCGCTTGCAGCGGCTGTTATATTTTATAAAAATCAAAAAAGTTTGGGAAGATTCTGCTTGTCTGCATTTGTTGTGGTAAAATAAAGTTATATCAAGCATACCTGTGGTGCAGATGAAAAAAACTGTTTGCATTTATAGAACAGACCCAAGTGGATTTGTTTAGAGGAAAATACTATGGAAAGCGTAACAAAATTTCATTCTTTGGATGAAGCAATAACAACCCTGTTCGGAGAACATGTGCATATTGTCAGCAAACGGCCTGTATTTGGAGGGGATATCAACCAATCTTATCGGGTATCATTATCTGATGGGACAGCAGTATTTATGAAAACCAATCTGCCACAAAATCTTTCCTTTTTTCAAGCCGAAGAAGTCGGTCTGAAGGCATTGCGAAAAACAGGGACCATAGGTGTTCCACAGGCATTGGGAATCGGTATTGACGAAGCACAGGGGATTTCTTTTCTGCTGCTGGAGTATTTGGTGTCAGCACCCAAGAGCAGTACCTATTGGGAAGTATTTGGCAGAGAGCTTGCCAGGATGCATCGAGCAGACTGCACTGTAAATGGTGAGAAAATGTTTGGTTTTCCATCGGATAACTATATCGGTGCCTCTGTACAGATCAATACGCCCAAACGGGACTGGATCTCATTCTTCCGGGAATGTCGGTTGCTTCCACAGATCAGAATGGCGGACGGGCATTTAGATTCCGGTATGCGGAAACAGTGTATAAAACTGCTTGATCGTTTGGATTCTTATTTGATCGTGCCGGAATTTCCATCTTTGCTTCATGGAGATTTATGGAGTGGAAATGCCATCTGTGGACCAGACGGAAAAGCGTGGATTCTTGATCCTGCTGTATATATCGGATATTTTGAAGCAGAACTGGCAATGACAGAGCTGTTCGGCGGTTATAGGGATTCATTTTATCAGGCGTATCATGAGGTCAATCCGATTGACAGCGGATATCGGGATAGAAGGGATCTGTATAATCTTTATCACATGCTGAATCATTTGAATTTATTTGGTGGTTCCTATTGGAATTCCGTGCGACGGATTTTGAATAGATACGTGTGAAGCTGGCAATTTACAGATTTTGTTTTCCCCTACAGGAGGGGATGTACTGTGGCAAAGCGGTAAAAAGATAGAAAAGGGCAGATGGATTCAAAGTAGAATCTATCTGCCCCAATTTTATTGTGCGCTGATGGTATCAACAATAGACATATTATGAATGTTTTTGATCGGTCTGTATACGGCCAAAGCGATAGAAAGAAGCATAAGCAGGATAATGATACCCAATTCTGTCCAGGGAACAGTCCAAGCATCGCCCCATCTATAGGTTATCAAAAAGCCAAACAGAACCTTATTGCTGACCATTCCCAATATAGTGCCTATCATGCTGCCAATCACTGCATAGGTGAGCGCTTCCGTAAGAACCATTTTAGAGAGCTGGCGGGTGCTCAGACCAATGGCCCGAAAGGTACCGTATTGCTTTGTCCTTGCCGCGACACTCATGGCAATGCTGTTAATTACATTAAAAATTGTAATCAGCGCAATCAGGACCAGAAAGCCATATACAAGCATACCAAAGCTGTAATAGGTGCCCTGCACATTACGGTTTTTCGTGCGGCTGTCTGAAAATGTAAATTCTGAGCCAACCATTTGATGGATTGCATTCACATCATCATCGGTAGCCTTTCGCGTGAGCTGTATATCAATAATCGTATAGTGGGTTTGTCCGGTTATTTTGCGGAATGTATCTTCTGAACAGATAACAATTCCCGTATCTTCATCCGAGTCAAACGGACAGTCGGAAAGGATACCGACGATTTCTATTTGTTTATACGTACCGTTACAATCCATTGTTACAGTATCGCCGACCTGTATCGTATTTTGTGGTCGGTAAACGACCAATCCTGTATTCGCTTCTTTTTGAACTTGTTCCAACGAACCATCTAAAAGATAATCCTCCGCCCAATCGAATTGTTTCTGTTCATAAGAAACCAAGTCGATCTTTTGGGCGGTATCATTCACGGTAACTGGTATTTTATATGCGAACATCCGTCCATATGCCGCATCCACAACCGGATTTTCCTGCAAAGCCTTTAGAAAGCTATGGTTTACAGAGCAGGTATGATCTGCGCTTATGATGGACAGGTCAGCTGTCCATGGCTGCATCGGTACAATGGCGTGCCGCATAAATGTGATCGTTACGGAAAACGAGAGAAACAGAATAATACTGAGTGCAAAAGAGCCTGTCATCAGAATCAAATTTTTACGGCTGGCTTTTGCGTGATAAATACCCAAGACCGTATCTATTTTGAGAAATTTTGTGTTTGCCGCTTTTCGGACGGGCTGCAAATTGTTTGCGTTACCGGAAACTGCCGCCAGCGGTGAAACCTTTGCAGCCCTTTTCGCAGGAGCACGCGCTGCGAGAAGTACGGTCAGAATTCCGATTACGATTCCTGCAATGATACTTGGTATACTAATACCAAATACAGGCATGGCACTGAAGTATTCCGGGCTGAGGTAACGCAGAATGGCGCATAAAATCCATATTACAAAGATACCTCCGACAATACCAACAGGAATCGCAAATCGGCACCAGCTGAGGGCTTCTCTATGTACCAACCGCATGATCTGTTTTGGCGTTGCGCCAATACAGCGTATTAAACCAAAAAATTCCGTTCGCTGTGCTACGTTGCTATTCAGGCTGCTAGCGATCATCAGAATGCCGGAAAATAATACCAGAAAAAACAGTATGGCTGCTGCTTGATACACCATCATCATAAAAGAATTACGGCTCTGACCTAGCAGACCGAGCAGCATCGTGTTTTCAGAAATTTGTTCATCAGTGAGCTGGAATTGCGCTTTTAAATCTGCAATTTCTCTTTGCGCATTGTTTGCGCTGGCAAATCGGGCATAATACACGATTTCAGAGTCGTCTGCATCTTTTTTCATAACATCAGAATAGATCGAACGGAAATCCTGCATTCTCAGAATGATGCCATAATAATCACCCGTCATAACATCCTGCGTGTTGCAAAAACCGGAAATTGTAAAGGTCAGCGGGTCTTCATCTGGAATCTGAATAGAAACAGCATCTCCGATATGCAGCCCCATCATTTCCTTCGCATTATCCGTTACCAATGCTTCATTCGTGTTTTGTGGAAAGGTTCCTTCGGTAAGCACTCCTGTAAATATTTCGGTAGCAAATGCTTCTTCGCTTCCGCAGATTGCAACACCTTTCCCACCTAATGTATAACCCAGCTCCAATCGATAGTTGAGCACGCCATATGGTGAAATCGTCTCAATATCCGGCCGTGCTTTGATCAGTGCGGCATCTTCCTCGTTGATCTCTTTGATTACAATATGCCAGTTTCCATATTCCTTCTGCGCCTGCAATATCTGGCTGCGGATAAACATATCCGCCATGCCAAAGATTGCAGTGACCAAAAATACCGCTAAAACAATACAGAAGATTGACATCTTATTTTGTTTCTTATGTACCTTGGCGGATATTGGAATCAGGTCAAGATAATGTTTCATTCGTTGTCCCTCCAAGATCCGTAAGAACACCGTCGGATACACGAAATACCTGATCTACCGCTGTTGTTAGATTTCGGTTATGTGTAATCATCAGGATGGTTTGCTGGTATCGACGGGATGCCTGGGTAAGCAGGTCGATAACATCCTGGCTGTTTTTGCTGTCAAGATTCCCGGTCGGTTCGTCGGCTAAAATCAGTTTGGGTTTGGTAATCAAAGCCCGACCGATCGCGACGCGCTGCTGCTGGCCGCCGGATAACTGACTTGGCAGGTGATGGCGGCGTTCTGTTAGTCCGAGCAAATCCAGAATTTCGTCGATAGCTGCCGGGTCGGGCTTGCGATAATCCAGAAGCAGCGGGAACATAATGTTCTGCTCAACGTTCAGTTCTGAGACGAGCTGAAAGGACTGAAAGATAAAGCCGATGTTGCGTCGCCTGAAAATGGTACGCTTTTCCTCTTTCATAGAAAACAGGTTTTGACCGTCTATCAGAATGCTGCCGGAGGATGGCGTATCGAGGGCGCCAATACAATTCAGCAGGGTGCTTTTTCCGGAGCCGGATTCTCCCACTACTGCGGCGAACCTGCCTTTGTCCAACGAAAAAGACACATTTTTCAAGGCTTCTACCGTTGTGTCGCCTGAGCCATAGGTCTTGCATAAATTTTTTACTTTTAAAATTTCCATAGCATCAATGCCTCCTTTCTTCATAGGATAGCATGTGCAGCTTACAATAAGGTGAATTTTGCCTTACGATTCTGTAAGGAAGGACAATATAAAGGTTGTTCCCTCATTTGGTTCGCTTTGTACCGAGATTAGCCCGCCCTGTCCTTCGATAATAGACTTTGCGAGGGAGAGACCCAGACCAATTCCCTGTGTATCGAGAGAATGCTTGCTGCGATAAAAGCGTTTGAAAATATGGTGGATATCCTCCGACGCAATGCCGTTTCCGTTGTCGGAAATAAAAATCCGAAGCATCGTTGGCGTTTGCTCCCATGTAATACGAATCATTGCGCCCGGATTCGTGTGATCTAATGCATTTTTGACGATATTGCCAATCGCTTCGCCTGTCCAGGCTATATCACAAAGAAGCATCTGGTTGCGGTTTCCGTCCATGAGGATTTGCTTGTTTTCTGTTGTCGCCCTTGTCGTTAGTTCATTGACAGCATGTGCGATTACTTCTGCCACAGGATAGCTGTTTTTCTCAAAGACAATATTCCCGGCATCCAACCGGGTGATTTTGAGCATGGATTGAATCAGCTGTTCCATCCGCCTGAGGGAATTGCCGATTTTTGCAGAAAATTCTGTTACGGTTTTCGGATTGTCAGGTTCTTCCTCAATGATTTCCTGATACATGGCGAGAGCGGCCAGCGGTGTTTTTAGTTGGTGGGAAATATCTGAAATTGTATTTTTTAAAAATTCCTTTGTTTTGTGCTCTGCTTCATTTTGGGATTGCAGCATCGTGGCAAGCTGCTCGACAGAAGCGAATAATTGAAAAATCGAACCTTCGCTGTTTTGGGGCAAATGGCAGGAGTAATCGCCATTGAGATAGTTCGTTAACACGTTGTCTGCTTGCTGATAGAGCTGTTGTCTCCGCCGAAAGAATATTGATGTTCCTGCAAAGAGTAATGCGATGAGAAACACAGCTGCAATCATCACGGTGAAAAAAGTGGCTTGTTGAAATTTAGAGAGAAAGGGGAGTAAATCATTTTCCGTCTGACTTGTTATACCAACCGCAGCCATCAATTGTTCTGCACCTTCGCTGCTTTCCGTATTGGTGAGCGCAGCGGCGATGACATCTTTGGCAACACCATGTTCTAAAAGTGAAGAGACAACTGACTCATCGTGCGCAAGGTATTGTGTTTTCACATGGTTGATTTGGCTGATACTGAACAGCAAGCCCATGCCCAAAAGCAAAAATGAAAGAATGAACAGGAAAAGGCAATATCCTTTGACCTGTTTATCACGGCATATACTCATGCAGACACCTCTCTCCATTGATAACCAAATCCCCGCACTGTTATCAAATGCTGCGGATGGGAAGGATCTTCCTCCACTTTTTCACGGAGGCGCCGTACATATACAGATAAGGTGTTGTCATCGACGAAGTTTTCTACATTGTCCCACAATTCATTTAAAATCACATCTCTTGTGACGATACGGTTTGCGTTTCGTACCAGAAGGCAGAGCAAACGATATTCTGCGCTTGTTAAATCCAATGGTTTCCCCTTTAAGGACACACGGCTGCTGAGGAAATCGATCATAATATCCCCACATTCGATTGCAGTGGCTTTTTCTTGGCTGGACACGCCGGCTCGGCGCAGCAGCGCCCGAATACGGGAACACAATTCCCCCAATTTAAATGGTTTTGTGATGTAATCATCCCCACCGATGTCCAATCCGCGGATAACATTTACTTCCTCATCCGATGCCGTCAGAAAAATGATCGGCATCTGTTGATTTTGTTGTCTTACCTTTTCACAGACCTCAAATCCCGTTCCATCCGGCAATGTGACATCCAGAATGAGCAGATTATAGCGATTCATTGCGGTCAAGTATTCCAGTGCGTCGCGTACCGTACGGGCAACTGTAACCTCAAATCCATTCTTTTTTAAAGAGTAGCGTAATCCATCAACCAGACTTACATCATCCTCCAATAACAGTATTTTATTCATGCTGTGGTTCCTTTCTTGTTGGCAATCGTTTTTTCACGCCTTCGGATGGGAGTAAAGTTGTTATTATCATGCATATTATAATGCTTTCCTTCAAACAATACAAGGAACGTAATTGGGGAAGGATGTTTGGGTACATAAAATAAGACACCGACTACATGAACATAGACGGTGTCTGGAAAAATTATTCTGTTTCCTGCGAAAAGGCGCATACTGTTTGGCAGGTGAGCAAATCGGACCACATGGTCAAGCCGTGTCCTCTGACATCATATACATGAACAATGTCCCTTACTTCCTGCGATTGTTCCGGGCAAAGCGCAGGGAATATGTCTGGATAGTTCAACAAAAGGGCAGGCTGATACAGTTTTGTCTTTTCTGATTCGAAGACAGCGGCATAAAAAATATCCGCTTCTACTAAGTCCTGGAACATGTGACTGCCATACGACAGTTCCGGCATATATCCAGCGGAGCTATCGGAGACCTCACAGATCACAGAGAAATTGGCGATGTCGGCAAAGACCACTGGTACACCCAGTTCGGGAGAGGATGTACCGATACGCCCCGGCGCAAGCAGCATAGATGTATATTCTTCTCGATGGAGCCTGCTGTTGATGGCAGCGACCGCCTGTGCAATCGCTGGCTTCTGGGCATAGGGGAAATTATAATATCCCTTTGGATCGATCTGTACGATGAAATCAAACGTGCGTTTGGTGGATTGTCCCATTGATGCATCCTGCAGGTCAAACAGGATATCTTCTGACGGAAGACTGGGAATTTCAATCTTATAGCTGCCGCTGCTGGTGGTGAGCGGACGGCACTGCAATAGATTGACGGAAAAATCACCATTTTTGCTGCAATTTACCGTAAACTCTGTATCGACTGGAACACCATATTCCTTCTGCAAAATAGCAAGGATATTGCGCATCAAGCGGGAGAATTCCTTGTTCGCAAGCAGGTTCTGGCAGGTAGCAAAGCAGACCTCGCGCCAACGTCCTCGCTCCCGCAATCGGCTTTCTGCCTCATAATCGTGCTCCAATACAACATATTTGTACCATTCCGGCAAATCGGGAAGTAATTCATCCAAACTGCGCGTGACAAGAGAATTGCTTTCAAAATCCAGTACATCTATGGAATGCTGGGAGAAACGATGCTTCTGAGCTATGGTCGTTAACGTTGTGGTATCCGGTCGGTCTAGGCTGGCGATCCGGGGATAATCACCTTCTGTGCGGTCTACTGCACGCGTGCCAAGTCCCATGACAATACGCAGCATGCCTGCAGACGGGTCAATATCCGGGCGCCAGCGATATGCGCTGTAAGAATATCCTACGCCGGCAGCGCTTGGCATAAAGAATTTACCATAATTCGTACCGGAAACACGCTGGACAAGAATTGCCATCTGTTCATCCTTTTTATCCAGTCCACGGCGCCGGCGATATTCCAATGCAGAGGGGTCCATCGTGCTGGCATACACTGTGCGGACAGCCTGTTCAAAGGCTTCCAGGCGTTCCTCCGGCGTGCCGATATTAACACAGAATACCGATTCATATTTTCCTGCAAAGGCATTGCCAAAGCTGTCCTCCAGTAAGCTGGACGAACGCACAATGATCGGGCTTTGGCCAAAATATTCCAGCATGGAACGGAACTGTTCACGGACTTTGGGTGGAAAACTGCCGGACAGCAGTTTTTCTTTTAATTCTGAAGCCAAGGTAAAATATCCCGGTGCGGTTTTCTGCTGGACACGCAGCTTCCAACAGTCGTTGGTAACGATATACGTGTAAAATACATCGGAGCCGATGTAATAAGAATCATGCGGTTCCAGCGTAGCGCCGAGATCCGGCATAGCTGCACGAACCAAGCGGCGGGCGAGCAGCATACCGCAGGCTTTTCCACCGATGGTACCGGTACCGATCATACGGCTGCGGACACGGAAATAATCCTGTGCACGGAAATGCTTGGTAATCAATGCGCCCATACGTTCATCGCGGGTCATCATATATCGGCACATATTGCGATAGCCTTCATCATCCAGTACGCCCTGATGGTGCTGCAATCGTGCGAGAGAGAAGAAACGCTCCCAGCTGTCCAGATTCTGATCGGCCGCATGGTCTTCCTCTGTATCCAGCAGGGCGTAAAATTTTCCGATGCCCACACCGTCCGTCAGCGGAGTCAGGCTGCCGTCCGATTCTACTTGGTGGGGAAGGAACATCGTAGACGAAAAACGGTTCCAAACTTTTAGCGGCTGGACATAATGTACACCATCATAATAGTAGGCATCCAGCAGCAACTGCGTGGTATCACGGATGCGTGCAATGGCATCAAAGGAATGCCGCCCGCGGATGATTGGGAAAAAGGCAACGGTATCCAATTCAAACAAGAACGGACAGGTTACGCGGAAGAAATTTCCCATCATGAGGTCAGCTGCCCACACGACTTGCAGGTCAGAAAGACAGTCAAAAACATAAAAAGCGTCTCTGCCTTCCTGCTCTACGATGTTGTGCACAGCAACGGTAAACGGTTCAAAGCCCTCTGCCGGGTCAAGGGTGTATCGTTTGACAGCATCCTGTTCCGGTACAAGCTCATCATGGTGGGCAAAGCGAACATAGATCAAATTCCGTTGATCTGCAATTGCCTGCCGGATATAAGGTTGGACATAGAAACGGAAATCATCTACTGTCGATACGCGCCATACAACATTGTCACCCAAACGAATGTTGTCCAATGCTTGGTCCAGTCCGGGTATGCCGGAGAGAATACGGTCGAATGCTGCCATAGGGAACACCTCACTTCAATCAGTTTAGTTCCATACTATTGTAACATAATTCAAACCGGTTGTGTTGAAAAATATGTATAAATCGAAAAATAATTCCAAATAAACAGAAATAATGATGATGAAATGCTATAAAATAAGAATGAAATAATTAAAAAGGAGGTGTGACCGAAGAAGTCGATTTTCTGTTTTCTATCACGGCGTTTCGCTTGCGCAGCGTGAATGATTTCCAATGTACTATTCCAGCGGAAGCTCACGGAATTTTCTTGGGGAAACACCTATTTTTTCAGTAAACGCGCCGGTGAAGCTGGATTCTGTACCATATCCGACCTCAGATGCAATTGCCTTGATGGGCATATCCGTAGATTTCAGCAAATATTTCGCACGGTCCATGCGTTTGCGGATGATATATTCATGCGGGGAATAATGGAGGTTCGCGCGGAAAAGCCTGATCAGATGGGAAGGACTCAGATGTACCTCCTCAGATAATCGTTTCAGGCTCAGATCCCCACCAAGATGTGACTGGATATATTGGACAGCTTGCTGTGTTGGGCTGTTTTCCGGAATAGCTGTTTCCGTACTGCTGCTTGTAATCAAATAACAGAAGGTATTGTACAACAGGCGGGAATGTTCGGAATCTCGGATGAGCTGATTGGTAGAAAACTGCCGGACAAGGTTACGGATCTGGGACGCGGCCTTTTCAATTTCGGGTGCATGATACAGCACACTGCCGTTTTCACGGGTCAGGTAGTGATACAGCTCAAAACTGTTTACGCCGGAAAAATGAATCCAGTAGAATTCAGCGTATTTGTCG
>JAUNWG010000117.1 GCA_030540435.1 Eubacteriales bacterium | reverse complement strand
CTCATCGAGCAGGAGCAGCTTCGGCGGGTCCATCGTTGCCATAAGCAGCGTCAGCGCCTGACGCTGTCCGCCGGAGAGCAGGCCGACTGGCTGCTTCATGCGGTCCTCCAGCCCCATATTTAAAACAGCAAGCTGCTCCCGGAAACGCTGCTTATCTGCCCGGCTGATGCTGGAAAACCAACCGCCGTGCCCCGCCGCAAGTGCCAGATTTTCTTCTATGCTCATGCCCGGCGCGCTGCCGCGCATCGGATCCTGAAACAACCGACCGATGTTGCGTGCCCGCACATGCGACGGCTGGAAGGTAATGTCCTTTCCATCCAGTTCGATTTTACCACTGTCTGTCAGGAAATCGCCGCAAATGGCATTAAACATCGTAGATTTTCCCGCACCATTGGAGCCAATGATCGTTGCAAAATCTCCCGGCTTTAGGTGGAGGGAAACGTCGGAAAGCGCCGTTTTTTGATTCACTGTTCCCGGATTAAATGTCTTGGAAATGCTTGTGATTTTCAGCATCGTTTATTTTCCTCCCTTCTGCGCCCAGCCAAACCGGCGGCAAATCACCGGCCACTGTTTCCTGAGATATGGGCCGGAGATCGCGATAATAACGATAATCGAAGAAACCAGCTTGAGCATAAAGGCAGGCATGTTGAAACGCAGCGCAATCGTATAGACCAGACGGAAAATAAAGGAACCGACGACAACACCGATCGCACGGCGGCATATCCCACCGTGACCGAAGAAGGTTCCTCCGATGAGCAGCGACGCAAGCGCAATTGTGACCATGCCCGTGCCGATATTGATATCAGCGGATTTCTGGGACTGTGCCAGCAGACAGCCGGAAAGTCCGGTAAACGCATTTGCTACACACAGGCCAACTGTTGTCGTGAAGATCGGATTGATAGAAGAGGATCGAACCATATCCGGATTATTTCCGGTCGCGCGGATCGCAAGTCCAAGCCTCGTATTTAAAAACAATGTCAGAAACACAACAACCAGTGCAACTGCAACAAAGGCAACGATCAACGTCTGTTTCCCCTGCAGCGGCGTATCTTTTACCACATTTTTGACATATGTGTATACAGTATCCGCTTTATTCAGATTGAGCAGGGAGGAACCTCCCATAACACCAATATTGACAGAATACAGGCCGGTATTCACAATAATTCCCGCAAGCAGGCTGTCAATGCCCATACGTGTCTGCAATAATGCTGTGACAAAGCCAGACAAAATACCGGCAATCATTGCAGCCGGAAGGGATAAGAACGGATGCCCGGCAAGCGCAACTGTTGCCCCCACTGTAGCGCCCAGCGTAAAACAGCCATCCGTTGACAGGTCACAGACATTCAGCATCGAATAGCTGAGAAACAGTGCCAATACAGTCAGCGAACAAATCAGTCCAAGCTCCAGTGCTGTCTGCCCCAAAGACAGCGCATTTGTAAGCGACAAGGAAATTCCTCCTTTTCATTCTATTCAAATTCGTTAGTATCAATATGAGCCCGGAGACTGCATCCCCAGGCCCATAGATCACTTCTATTTCAGAATCAGTCTTCCAGATCGCCAAACTCTTCTGCCGTGGTGATCTCCTTAACCTGCGTGCACAGCGGCTCAAAAGCTGCCTTGATGGTCTCAAAGTCAAAGCCGATCGCTTTACAGGTCTCCGTGTTAACAGTGGCCGTACCGTTATCAAAGGTCGCAACCGGCACCTCAGCCGGATTTTTGCCATTTATTAGAATATCAGCAACCATGTTTGCGGTCTCAACACCCAGATTTGCATAATCAACTCCATAGCCAACAAATGCACCGTTCAGTGCAAACGAATCAGCACCGGTATAATGCGGGATTTTTGCTTCAATGAATTTCTCATAAATCGCCAGCTCTGCGGTCATGATGGTATTGTCCGTTGGTGTAAATACTGCGTCAACGCCATCCGCGATCAATGCATCAGCTGCCAATGCAACCTCATCATTTGTTGTGCCGGTGCGCTCAACATATTCCATGTTGTTTTTTTCCAGAAACTCCTTTGCACTTGCAATCGCAGCAGTCGAAGAATCCTGGCCCTGGTCATACAGCAGACCGATCTTCTTTGCATCCGGATTTGCTGCCAAAATCAGATTCATAACAGACGCAGTATCCAAATAGTCAGAAGTACCTGTGAGATTCGCCCCCGGCGCCTCCAAAGATTCTACCAGCTGTGTGCCAACCGGATCGGTGACAGCTGAAAATACGACCGGAATCTGATTGTCTTCTGTTGCAGCCTGCATCGCAGTTGCAACCGGCGTTGCAACGCCAACCATCAGGTCAACATCATCTGCAATAAAATCAGCAATAATCTGATTCATAACATTTGCATCTGCATTGCAGTTGTCATAGGACACTTCAAACTTGACGTCATTTTCCTTGCCGACAGTTTCCAGCTGGCTTTCCAGATTTTCAACAATCTGGTTCAGGGAAGCATCATCCACATAATTACAAATGCCAACTTTATAGACCGTGCCGGCATCTGTACCAGAACCACTCTCTGTGCTACTGGTACTGCTGCTTTCGTTGCTTCCGCAACCTGCCATGGTCGCTAACATCGCAGCAGATAATGCTACAGCTGCAAATTTTCTCAGCATACGTGTTGTTTTCATCTTGAATCCTCCAAATAGTATTTATTTAGGCGTCATAAACAGTCAATAGCAATAAAAAAAGCCCTTATCCCCCTACATGGGACAAGAACTAACTTCCTGCGATACCACCCAAATTGACGTCAAACGCCCGCTCGCTTTACGCGCATACACGCGTTCCCGATGGATAACGGGTGGGTTCCCGTCAGCGTCTACTCAGTAATCTTTTCGAGCTGCCCTCAGAAGTCCATTCACACAGCCGCTTACTACTCTGATTCCACCATCCAGAGCTCTCTAAAAGTCCGCTACACTAGCTACTACTCTTCTTCACAGGTTTATTTATTCAGCTGATCTCATTATATGCTTCCGTTTTTTCTTTGTCAAGATAGTTTGTGATTATTTCTGTCTGATTTTTTCGCTGATAGCTAAAATAATGCAGGCTTTCTTTCTGCTATCAGAACATTTTTCTCATCCAATACAGTTTTTCCTTGCATTCATGAAAAGGTTGTGCTATTATAATCAAGTGAACATATCCGGGTGTAGCGCAGTTGGTAGCGCGCTTGACTGGGGGTCAAGAAGCCGTGGGTTCAAGTCCCGCCACTCGGACCATTTGAAACCGCCTTTTCGTTGTGAAATGGCGGTTTTTTCGTACTTTTTCAATCATTAAACGCAACTGCATTAGAATCTTCTAACAGCTTTTCTAACAAGATCAGTCGTCGGTCAACAAACTATTCATCAGATTGCCTGTCTCACGTTTGGTCGCATGTGTTAAATGAGTGTAAATATTCAGCGTTGTACTGACATCCTGATGACCCAAAAACTCCTGTACACGCTTCGCGTCCTCTCCAGCATTGATCAAAAGACTTCCGGCTGTATGCCTTAATTCGTGGAATGTAATCGGTGGGAGATTATTATTTCTCAGAATAATCGCAAAGTGACGAGATGGATAGCTAGGCTTAATTCTCCTACCATCAATCCAGCAGCATACATGATCGTCTTCTATAAAAGAATCGCCCATCAATTCCTGCATCTCTGCGCGACGTTTTTGCCAATCAAGCAGATATGTTTTTAATTTTGGCATCAAAGGCAAATCGCGTCTGCCAGCTTCGCTCTTTGTTTGCTCTTTTTCGATTACGCCACTGTTTGCACGCACAACCGTGTTCCTGATGTGCACAATATCGTTTTCAAAGTCGATATCCTGCCATCGTAAACCCAAACACTCCGACTTTCTCAAACCTAAAAATAAGCCCAACATAATAGCCGGTTCAAGAGGGTCTCCTTTGATGACCTTCAACAACTGCTTCGCCTGTTCTGGAGTATACGCTTTGCCAACATGCTTTTTCAGTTTTGGCAAACTCACACGATCGCAAGGATTGTATGCAACCATATTGAATTTTAGCGCATCTTTAAATGTACCATTTAGCACACGCATATGATGTTTTATGCTGTTTGCACTCTGTCCTTCTTTTAGCTTTGCATCGATATATCCCTGTATATGTAAAGGAGTGATCTCTGCGATCGTTAACTTTTTCAATTTTGGTTTGGAAAAGTATGGTTTAATGTGAGTTTTAAAATATGACGCATAGGAGTCCCACGAAATTGGGCGTACAAACTCTTTTTCGCGTTCTAGCCAATTCGCTATGCAGTTTATAAAACGCTCATCGGATTGCAAAATATTTTTTTCTTCATACTCATTAACAACGCTTGCGAGAATCCTTTCGGCATCGCGGCGATTTGTTTCCCGCTGTCTCTGGGTCTTAGCATCCACGTGAATTTTAGTAGAAATCCATTTTTGCTTTAATGTTCCATTAGCCGTAGGCAGTCTTAGAACGGCATAATAAATATCACCTTTAGCTTGCACGCTGCCTGTGATTTGGCTGATATTGGTCATATAACACCTCCGTTGACCAACAGCCCGTTACAGTCGTTATTATACCATTCTTCTTCGATATATTCAATTAGCCAAATTTTCGGAATGCGAATATTTCTACCGATTTTGAGACTCTTCATCTTGTTACTTCGTATTAGATTGTATGCCGCATTCCTCCCTATCCCTAACGCCTCTTGCAGTTGAGAAACAGTCATCATATCAGGATAGCCCGAAAACATTTTATCCATAAGAAACAATCCTTTCAACAGTGCCAAAATATACAATAGTTAATCTTCTCTTTTAATTCCCTGCTCCAACATAAGTTCAAACGGAGATCTTTCATCCATGGATTCGCATTTTTCCATGTTCTCAATATCCTCGTTCCATTCTTCTGCAATTGAATTACCGCCAAGGTCTGCATAAGCTTTAAACAGCTCAATCCATTCTTTATACTGATTGTAGGTGATCTTACTCTGCATCATATATTCGACGTGATAACGCTTGAGCATATAGCGAAGAACCAACATGATTCCAACAGAATTTGCCTTCTGCATCTGTTCTTGGGCATCTTCCTTTTTTCGTGTTTCTTGCTCACGTTCTGCCTCTTTTTTTCTTTGACTCTTAAGTAAAACGCCAACCCACCCTAGTAAAGAAGTTGCTATGATCGGTAAGAGAATGTAATATGTCTGTAACAGCACGTTCATATGCATTCCTCCGAAGATTATTCGTTAGAATTAATTAAGCGTGTAAAGATTTGGTGTAGACCGGTACTGGCCAAGCCGCTGAACAAGCCCCCCAGCAAAATATCTGGGGTAAACGCGAATGAGTTAAACCAAATGTTCAATACGACACCTAAAACCGCCATAATGAGCGGAATCAGAT
>JAUNWG010000116.1 GCA_030540435.1 Eubacteriales bacterium | reverse complement strand
TCAATTGCCAGAGTGCGTAACGAAATTGGCCGCGGGGCCTCCCCGCCAAACAACATTTAGTGTTTCCTCTGCTTTATTATAGAACAATTGTTCTATTTTGTCAAGGGCCGGAATAAAATGGCTTTTTGAAAATAATACCATAGTGCTTATCTTTGCTCAGCAACGCGACAAATTGTTGTTTGAAGCGCAGGGCGCTTCACCCCAATGCGTTACCAACCTGGTCAATTGCTGCGGCTGGTCAGCTCGGTAACTGGGCGAATTCCAATGTTAAATTGTTGTTTTTCGCACACGCCGCTGTAGGGATGGGGCTTGCTCCATCCGTCGGCGAAGCCGCAATTGGTAGGGCGTATCGATCGGAAAAACGGTAAGATGGAAGGAATTCGCCCAACATTTCTATAAAACAAACCTTTTACTGCCTCTGCTGACGCAGAGGTCAGGAGCAGAGCCCCTTCCCTACAGTAGCGTTCAGATATACACCAATTTATTGAGCTGTTCCCGTCGAGGGGAGAACAGTGTGCGTCCATTGCCAGAGTGCGTAACGAAATTGGCCGCGGGTCTCGTCATACAGGGCCGAAACGCCACTGACCCGACCTGCGATAGAAAAAGACAGCAGCTTACGCTGCCGCCGCCCTTTCGACTCCCGCTCGGAGTATCAAAAAACCAGATACCCGAACGGGTATCTGGTTTTTTGGTGCAACAAGGCAATCCAAATCCGAACCGGTATTGTTCTTTACGGCATCCTTCACATCGTCCAAGGTGATGGTTCTGGTGCCGTCCTTGTAGTTGAAGGTGAGAACCAGTTTATCATCGTACAGGTAAATGGCGTTCACAAATGCGTCGATCAGCATTTTGCGGTGGGATTGCTGGCGCACATCCAGCTTACGGAATTTGTGCAGCCAGAAGGTGACGAACTCCGGGCTGATTCTGGGCTTGGCAATCTTTTCGTTGGCGATCTTGATTTCCAGATCTTCTTTCGTGGCTTCCAGTTCCTCCAAGCGGGTCTTGGTGGATTTGGTGAGAATGCCTTGCTGGATGGCGTTCAGGAGATTCTGGATGCCAGTTTCCGCTTCCCGGAGTTGCTGTTCGTACAGGGGAAGGCTGGTGTTTTCCCTGTCCTGCAAATCCATGACCATGGATACGATAGCTTCAATAGCCTGATCGTCCATGACCACCTTCATTACCTCATTGACCACCAGATCTTCCAGCCATTGCTTCCGCACGGGCTTCTTCTTACAGTCTGTCCGCTTCTTTTTTACGGACACGCACTTGTAGTAATGGTGGACGGTTCCGTTCCGGCTTTTGCCGCTCTCGCCGCAGAGGTAAGCGCCGCAGTAGCCGCAGAACAGTTTAGTGGTCAGCAGGTAATCGTCCTCGGCTTTGTGACGGGCCGGGGCTTTTCTGTTTTGCGCCAGCTTCTCCTGAACCCGGTCAAACAAATCCTCCGGGACGATAGCGGGGATTCCATCCGGGATCAGAATGTCCCGGTACTGGTATTCGCCAATGTAGCGGCGGTTCTTCAGCATGTGCTGGATGCTGTTGAAGTTCAGAGGCTGACCACGGGTATTTCTGACGCCGCTCTCATTCAGCCAGTCCCGCAGCTCTTTCATGGTCGCGCCCTTGTCGTATTTCTTGAACACATCCAGAACGAAGGGCGCGGTCAGCGGGTCAATCTGAAAATGCTGTTCCTCATCAATCACATAACCGATGGGAAGTGTGCCGCCGTTGAACTTGCATTTCAGCGCATTTTCTTTTCTGCCGCGGATGACCTTTTCTGACAGATCAGCAGAGTAATACTCGGCGTAGCCTTCCAGCACGGATTCCAGAATGATACCCTCCGCACCTTCCGAAATCACTTCCGTTGCGGACACCACTTTCACGCCGTTCCTCTTCAGCTGTGCTTTGTATCTGGCACTGTCGTAACGGTTTCTCGCAAATCTGTCCAGCTTCCAGACGATGACCATGTCAAACAGCTTTTTGCCGCTGTCTTTAATCATTTCCTGAAAATCCGGTCGGTTGTCCGTCTTGGCGGAATAGGCACGGTCAATATAGTGGCGCAGAATCGTGATGCCGTTCTTTTCAGCAAAGGCGGTACACTCCCGAATCTGACCCTCAATGGATTCCTCCCGCTGGCTGTCGGAGGAATAGCGGGCATAGATGACTGCTTTCATTTCTTTCCCTCCGTCATCATCTGAAACAGGGATTCCTTCAACCGTTCGTTCATAGGCGAGCCGGGTTCAAAGCACATTTCGATAAAGTCCCGTAGCTCCGGAGCATCGCTCTGTTTCATGATCCTGTTTTCGTAGAGCTTTCCTCTGGGGTCATCGCAGCGGGCAAAGATATAGTCCATTGACACATCGAAGTAGTCCGCATACTTGCGCAGAAGCTCTACGGTTGGAGCGGCCTGCCCGTTTTCATAGCGGTTGATGCTGGACTGGTTGGAGCCAATCTCCTGTGCAAGTTTTGCCTGAGAAAGCCCAACGCTTTCCCGTAATACCCGCAGACGTTTTCCTAACTCTTTCAATTTTCTCACCTCCAGCTTGTTGTGTGATTACTATATCACATGCATAACCCCGAGTCAACCCCAAAACAGAATCGATACAAAATGAAAACAAATTCTACATCAAATAAGCGCCCGCAGGGTGCGCAGCTCACAAGGAACTTGTGATTCAAAGGGTTTGGGAGATTTCCCAACAAGCTGGAAAACATGCAAACAGAGTTGCGTGTTTTCGCATGTGGCGCGCCATAAGCATTGCTTGCGACTTTTGTCGCAACAAGGTTTGTGGACACACATGCATTGCTTGCCACTTTTGCCTATATCTCAGTTGATGGGATCCTTATAGTCGGACAAGAGTATATACCCAATAACCGTAAAAGCATCCAAGGGCACAGCTTATGAGATTCTATTAACAAGTGTTGTGGACAGTTAGTGAACTTTAACCTCATCGGCCACAAGCACTTGCTCTGAGAATAGGTGGAGAGCCTTTCTGCTCTCCACCCAAATGCTATTAATTGTTCTCTGGCATTTCAACCACAATTTCTCCACTTTCAACAACCGATTCAATTTCAGTACGTATCGGTTCATAGATTGGTATATCCTGATTGATAGCCTCGAAACTAACAGCTAACGAATACTTTGCTTTAAACAGGCCTCCCCAACCTTTGTGACCGCGAACCGCAATGCAAAAAGCATCACTCAATTGATTGGATTTGATTATACACCAATCCTTTTGGAGTGTACCATTTTTTCGAGAATATCCTTCCGCCGCACCCCGATTAGTTGCCTCTCCTAGTACCCAGTTAAAATCGCCATCATCGTCAATGATAGCGCCCGTTTCAAAAATACGACGAGCAAATGTCTCCGCATTCTCTCCAATCCGGCTACAGCACCAGTCTAGCCATGTTGATAAATACCCTTTTACGTAACGCCGAGTCCGGCGAGGATTCGCTGCGTAAGACAGGGTAACTTCGACCAAAATGTCATAATCTTCGCCAACATTAGATAATTCTTCCGGAATAGGAACTTGAAAAATATGAGCTTCATCATCTCCAAGTTCCATAAGGGACGGTGTTACCAAAGTTATTCGATACTCGTCATTGTGAGTAGCACGTTCGACATCTGGAACACCATATCCTATATGGCGCAATGTAGAAACACATTCTTCTTTACTAACTTCATTGATATTCTTGGGCCACCGGGCAGATTGGGCTATTAATGCTCTATATAACAACGCAGGAGACTCTGGCAAAGCCTTTTCAACCTGTGATGCAACATAGGTGACTTTTGGCGCTGAAAAAGATGTGCCGATATCATCACGTGCAAAAGCTGGACCTTCCGGAGATTTACGAATTAGTTCTGGACACACTTCAGGAGGCGTTGTAAGTTGAGGAGGAACACTCCCTTTATTGTACACGTGCGTCCCTCCATATTCGACAACTTCTGGCTTTAAGACATCCCAAATACCTGGTCCTGAGCGTGAGAATGAAGAGGCCTCCATGTGCTTTCCCAAGGCGATAAAATCATCAGTTTCTAACTCAGCCGCCGACACGGATCCTACGGTAATTGCTTGTAGGCTCTGCGCTGGATTTGAAATTCTACACAACTCTCTGTCGAGATATTCAGGATACGGATACCCCGCCTGCCAATATGCCGATATGTGGAAATATTCCCAGCCGCCTGTATAAACAAGACATCATGATTGTAAGACTGACTATCAATTTCAGCCGCCCATGGCGTCATGTGTTTCATTTCACAAGATCGACGGTTCCCAATAGAGTGATTAAAAATTTTAGTTGGGATTGGGTCTTCAACATTATATTTTTGCACGGCAATAGCAATTGCCTTTGGCGGATATACCTTTTCTGGCAGGCAATTGTTTTCATCAAGAATTCGCATGTTACGAATCCAGCAAGGAAGTTGATAAACTCCATCTGAAGGAACTGTCTTTGGATACAAGACTGCACCAGCCACTCGTGTCCCATGTCCCCCTCCGGCAACTTCGTCACTTATGCCCGTATTATTTGGGAGCAAACTGATAGATTCGTCACTAATAATTGCTGGTGCTAAATACTTATGTTCCTCCTGGATACCACTATCCATTACACATACAATGGGTGCAGATTGGGTGGGAGCCTCGATCTGCACGTTTTCGGTGAGACTGTCGTTATTTTCTGGGGCATCTCCCATAGTTATTGTCTCAGCTTCGGATACTTCAAAAATATATGCAAAATTCAATACTAAGTCAAGCAAACATTTACCAGATATTCTTAAGCGCGCCGAGAAACTGTCAGGCAAGTCGGCTATCTCCGATATACCATCAGCGAGTTCCATAATTTCACCATTATAATCAGAAACAAAACTTTCTATTGTTTCTTCTCGTTGCATCTTGATTTCGTCCCAAGCCATATAGGCGGTGTTAAACTTTTCCATCCACCGTTGCTCACGAACAGAATAGTGTTCATCGGTTTCATCATCTTTTCGATCGGGTCGTTTTGGCAACTCGATGTTTCCACAGCAACTAACGCCAATGTCGATAATATATATTGCATCTGGTGAAATTGTTGCCCATTTTGTATAGAGTTCTTTTGACAAAATTCTCTTAAGCCTATCACCATCTTCGCAGAGAGCATACACTTTTGCTGGTGAATTGCACCTTGCGGTTACATTTGCAATAAAAGTATCTGCTTTCTCATTTAAAACCGAAAGGTCAACATCTTCTGTAGCAACTATAATAAATCCTTCCTCAATTTCACAGACAATTTCAAATCCTAGTCCACGCAGGAAATCAATATCAGCGGAAGGATCTATTTCTAGCAGTATGGGAATGCCAGTTTCAATTTCAGGCAAGGCGTTTTCTGAAC
>JAUNWG010000031.1 GCA_030540435.1 Eubacteriales bacterium | reverse complement strand
TGACACGGGTCTCGGAATTTCTAATATCTATAACGAAGTGGAGAAACTTACAGATAAACCGATTACAGCAGTGGCAACGCATATTCATTGGGATCATATTGGCGGGCACAGATATTTCCCTGATTTTTATGCGCATTCCGCGGAATTGGACTGGCTGAACGGGAAATTTCCACTGTCAATGGAAACGATAAAAGAAATGGTGATCGACCGC
The DNA here is from genome assembly GCA_030540435.1 of Eubacteriales bacterium. Lineage (GTDB taxonomy): Bacteria > Bacillota > Clostridia > Oscillospirales > Butyricicoccaceae > Butyricicoccus_A. Next base: position 26,208 of record JAUNWG010000031.1, on the reverse strand, counting down.
TGTGACTTACCAGATGGTTTTCATATAGATGATTATGTATTTTTCCAAGGTATGCCGACGAAAGTAGTAACCGACCATGATATCATTGATTTGGGCGACAGAAAGATTACAGTGTTGCATACACCAGGGCACTCGCCGGGACATTTGTGCTTTTGGGAAAAAGAGAGAGGATATTTATTTACTGGTGATTTGGTGTATAAGGACACGCTATTTGCGTATTATCCTTCTACTGATCCCGTGGCATATCTTGCGTCACTTGAAAAAGTTGCAGCATTACCTGCAAAAAGGGTATTTCCTGCACACCATTCATTGGATATACAGCCGGAAATCTTGATTCGTATGCGAGAAGCGTTTCAGCAACTGAAAGAGGATGGAAAACTTCATCATGGCAGTGGTATATTTGACTATGGTGATTGGAGCGTGTGGCTGTAAATCAGATAAATAGAAAATCAACTAAATGATTGGGTGAGGAGATAAAATGAGATGAAGATTCTATCCTTTAAATTATTTTGAGGAGAACAGAAAGAAGGTGCGACAGTGGCAAAGGTAATCATGGTGCAGGGTACGACCTCCAATGCGGGCAAGAGTCTGACGGTGGCGGCACTGTGCCGGATTTTCAAACAGGACGGCTTGAAGGCCGCGCCGTTTAAATCGCAAAATATGGCATTAAATTCTTATATCACAGCGGACGGCGCGGAGATGGGGCGCGCACAGGTCATGCAGGCGGAAGCGGCAGGCATTTTGCCGGATGTGCGTATGAACCCGATTTTGCTCAAGCCGACGAGCGACTGCGGCTCACAGGTCATTGTCAATGGCAAAGCGCGCGGTACGATGCCCGCAAAGGAATATTATCCATACAAAAAGCAGCTGATTCCCGACATTCTGGCGGCATATCGCAGTCTTGCGGCAGAATATGACGTCATCGTGATCGAAGGCGCGGGAAGCCCGGCGGAGATCAACCTGCGGGAAAATGATATCGTCAATATGGGTCTGGCGGAGCTGGTGGATGCGCCGGTGCTGCTGGTGGGTGATATTGACCGCGGCGGTGTGTTTGCATCGCTATATGGAACGGTAGAACTGCTGGAGGCACATGAGCGTGACCGGATCAAAGGCTTGATTATCAATAAATTCCGCGGCGATGTGGATATTTTAAAGCCGGGATTGGATATGATGGAGCAGCGGCTGCATATTCCGTTTGTTGGCGTTGTACCTTATCTGTACTTGGACATCGACGATGAAGACAGCCTGTCCGAGCGGCTACAGGCAAAGCGGCAGGAGGCTTTGCTCGATATTGCAGTCATCCGTGTGCCGCGCATTTCCAATTTTACCGATTTTGCGCCGTTAGAACGCATTCCGGGCGTATCCGTACGCTATGTCACACGCACGGAGGAATTGAAAAATCCCGACCTTATCCTGCTTCCGGGCAGCAAAAATACGATGGACGACTTGAAATGGATGCGGCAGAACGGGCTGGAAGCTGCGATTAAAAAATATGCGGCGGCAGGCAATGCGGTATTTGGCATTTGCGGCGGCTATCAAATGATGGGGCAAACACTGGCTGACCCGGACGGCGTAGAGGCAGGCGGTAGGATGGACGGCATGTGCCTATTGCCGACACATACGACCTTCTGCGCGGATAAGACGACCACACAGGTGCATGGCGCATTCGGCGCAGTGGACGGTCTGCTGTCCGGGCTATCCGGCATTGCATTTGACGGCTATGAGATCCACATGGGTGAGACGACATATGCGCCCAGAACAAAGCCGCTGACAGCTATTACACGCGGCGATCAGCCCGTGCAGGACGGCGCTGCAGCTGGCAACTGCTACGGCACTTATGTCCACGGTATTTTTGACCGCGAAGCGGTCAGCAAAGCGCTAGTTTCTGCGCTGCTGACACGGCGCGGGTTATCGGATGCTGATGTGCAGACCTTTGATGCCGACGTATACAAACAACAGCAGTATGATCTGTTGGCGGATGCCGTGCGCAAAGCGCTGGATATGGATACGGTTTATCGTATCCTAAATCGGGAGGTGTAGGATGGAACAGGGATTGATTCATATTTACTGCGGCGACGGTAAGGGCAAGACCACCTGTGCGTTTGGGCTTGCCCTGCGGTGTGCCGGTGACGGCTATTCCGTCCGTATCGTACAGTTCCTCAAGGGCGGCGAGACTGGCGAGGTCACGGCGATGCAACGCATACCGAACGTGGAGCTTTTGCGTGTGAAACAGGGAACAAAATTTACGTTTCAGATGAATGACGAAGAAAAGGCACAGGCGCGGCGGGAGCACAGCGCGATGCTGGAAGCAGCGTTTGCGCACACAGATGGTCTGCGTATGTTGGTGCTGGATGAGATCATGGCGGCGTGCAGCACCGGTATGGTCCCAGAGGAGCGCTTGCTTGCGCTGCTAAAACAGAAACCAGAACAGCTTGAAGTCGTCATGACCGGAAGAAATCCGTCGGAAGCGCTGCTGGAGCTGGCGGATTACATCACAGAAATGAAAAAAATACGCCATCCATATGACCGCGGCATAGCAGCACGCCGGGGGATTGAGAGGTAAACAATGGAGTTTGAATTTATAAAACCCGCAGAGATCGAAAAGCGCAGCTTTGAGATCATCACGGAGGAACTAGGTGAGCGATTCTTCCCGCCGGAGATCGAACCGGTCATCAAGCGTGTGATTCACACATCGGCGGATTTCGATTATGCGGACAATCTGGTCTTTTCCGAAGGCGCGGTACAGCGCGCCATTGCAGCGATCAAAAATGGTGCGCATATTGTCACAGATACCAGTATGGTACAGGCTGGCATCAATAAAAAAACATTGGCGCAGTTTGGTGGTGAGGTACACTGCTTTATCGCGGATGCAGCTGTTGCGGCGGAGGCAAAACAGCGCGGCGTGACACGTTCCACGGTATCGATGGAATATGCTGCCAAGCTGGATGTACCGTTACTTTTTGCCATTGGCAATGCGCCGACTGCACTGATCGAGCTGGCAAGGTTGGTGGAAGCAGGCAGGTTGGAGCCGGAGCTGATTATCGGCGTGCCGGTAGGCTTTGTCAATGTGGTGGAATCCAAGGAGCTGATTATGCGGTCAGGCGCGCCGTATATTGTTGCGCGCGGGCGCAAGGGTGGCAGCAATATCGCGGCGGCGATCGTCAATGCGCTGCTGTACCAAATGGTGCACCGAGAGGGCTTTTAAAGCCCCAGCAGCAGGAAAATACCTGCAAGCAGAAGCAGATCATGGTCAATGCCGTCCTCATCCTTGAGCAGAAAATACAGGATGAGCAGGACAAGCAGGGTATTGTCGTCCAATAGCTTACTCAGCCCGCCGCCTTCTTTGCCGCCGAACAGTCCGCCGAGAGCCGAAATTAAGCTGTTGCCCTTTTCGTGCCTGTGGTCATCCCAGTCATGCGGGTCCCAGCATTTATCATCATGCTTGCGGTCATCCCAGTCGTGCGGGTTCCAGCATTTATTGTCGTGTCTTTGATCGTCCCGGTCGTGAGAGTCCCAGCGTCCATCCTCGTGCTTTCGGTCGTCCCGGTCGTGAGAGTCCCAGTGTCTATCCTCGTGCTTTCGGTCGTCTCGGTCATGGGAATCCCGGCATGTATCATCGCGCTTCCGGTCGTCCCGGTCATGGGAATCACGACGCCTGTCATCGTGTCTCTGTTCACAGGGCGCTTCCTGTTTGGAGGACGGACAGGACTTTTTTGACTCCTGTGGCGGACAGCTGTTTTGTAGATAGCGGTTGTACATGGATCATCCCTCCCTGCCGCTGTAGAGCTGCGGCATGAATTGTTCGGCGGCTGTCTGCGCCATGCGTGCCATACGTAGCAGATGCTCTGCATGGTCGATTTGCTCCCGCGTATGCGGCGAGACAAATGGCTTGAGTGCGCAGAGCAGTTGAAAACGTGCAGGGTTCGCCGGACTTTTTCCGCTCTGTGAAATAACTGACAGAGCAGGCGCAAGGCGGCGCATAAAATCGGTATTCAGGTCATCTGGAAAGGAAAAAGATGGCTGGTATTCTGAAGATGTTTCCGATTTTGCGGGCGGCCCTGCATAATCAGATGACTGTGATGCGATGGGCGGCGGATTTCCGCCGCCCATTAGCTCGGATGCAATACCTGCCAGTTTCTGCATGGTTTCCGGGTTTTGGAGCAGGGACGAAAACAGGTCAGCAGATTCCATTTTCGTATCACCGCCCCATCATTTTTGCGATCTGCGCGGCAAGCTGCGCGCCCTCCGGTGTACGCATAAGATCCTGAACGGAACGCTTTGCACCCTCCATATTACCGGACTGTGCCATGTGTGCGACCTGTTCCAATGAGCCGCTGTAATGCTGCATGACCTGCTGGGCGGCGCGGCGTCCATCCGGGGTATTCAGCGCTGCTTGCAGGCGGGAAGCAGCCTTTGTGGTATCCGGGCTGCCGGATTGCTGTGAAATTGCATGAAATAATGCATCCATATCCTTTTGCTGCATGATATCTGCCTCCTGAAACAATATTGTATTGGTGTCATTGGGATTCAATGTAGTATACGCCAATATGTTGGTAATTGTTCTTTGACTTTCATAAAAAAATAGTGTATAGTCATTGGAGTAACATGGAGGCAGGGGGACATATGGCATGAAGCTGGTTGTATTTTCAGATTCCCATCACCGCAATATTACGGACATGCTCGCTATTATAGAGGAAGAGCAGCCGGATGCCGTGCTGCATTTGGGCGATGTCGTAGAGGATGCAGAGGATATCCGCGCGGTATTTCCGCAGCTGCAGCTGTTTCAAGTCTGCGGAAACAATGACTGGACTTCCGAAGTTCCGGACAATCTGGTCGTCTGTGCAGAGCAGTCGCGGATTTTTATCACGCACGGACATCTGCACGGCGTGCGCAGGAATACACGTGCGCTTGCAGCAGCGGCAAAAAAGAGCAATTGCAACGCGGCGCTATATGGACACACGCATCGGGCGGACGTGCATGAAGAGGACGGCATTCTGGTTGCAAACCCGGGCAGTATCAGTATGCCCTATGTGGCGGAGCCGCCGTCCTATCTGCGGCTGACAGTTACGGGCAGGGAAATCAAGCCGGAGCTGGTTTATCTGAAGGAAACGCAAAAGAAGCCCCGCAGAGGCTGGCGCAGGTAATAGATTCATTCGGGATTTTCAATAGAGAGAAGAGGAACAAAGGTTATGCTGTTGGCAATTGATGTTGGCAATACCAACACGGTTTTTGGTATTTATCGTGAGAAGGAACTGATCGGCAGCTTCCGCCTGTCCACAACGGCGGAGCGCACCTCAGATGAGATCGGTATGCAGATCCATATGTATTATACATTTCTGGGCTTGCAGACATCGGATACCGATGCGGTAATCATTGCGTCGGTCGTTCCGCCGGTTATGTATACGCTGATCAACGCGATACGCAAGTATATCGGTGTTCGACCGCTGATCGTCGGCAAGGATATCGATACCGGATTGAAAAATCTGTATGACAACCCGAAGGAAGTCGGTATTGACCGCTTGGTCAATGCGGTATCCGCAATAGAGAAGTATGGTAGCCCGCTGATTATCATTGATATCGGCACGGCAATGACATTTGATGTGATTGATGCAGACGGCGCATACCGCGGCGGCGCGATTTTTCCGGGCATCAAGGTTGCGATGGAAGCGTTGTTCCAAAAGGCTTCCAAGCTGCCGCGTGTAGATATCGTGCGGCCGGAAAAGGCGATCGGCACCAATACTGTCATGAGTATGCAGTCGGGCGCTGTGCGCGGCTATGCAGGTGCGATCCAGGGCCTTGTACGTGAGATGCGGGAGGAAATGGGGGGCAAGTGCAATGTCGTTGCCACTGGCGGTATGGGCCGCATGATGGCAGAATACTGCGACATCATCACACATGTCGATGCGAACCTGACATTGACCGGCCTGCGCATGATTTATGAAGCGAATAAGGAAAAATTCGATGCAGTTGAGCCGCTGGGCAAATTCCATGTTTCTGCAGAAGAGGAACTGACCCCACAGCTATAAGATCGAAAAAGAAAAACCGCTGTTTTCCGGGCTGGAAAATAGCGGTTTGTTTGTTATTCGGGCAATTCAGGCCTCTCCGCTGCCGGTTTTGCAGATTTCCCGCAGGCAGCATTTTTCGCATTCCGGCTTGCGTGCCGTACAGACAGCACGCCCGTGCAGCACGAGACGGTGGCAGAAATCACTGGATTTGTCCGGCGGGACGATCGGGCGCAGGGCTTTTTCTACCTTGCCCGGTTCCTTGATGCCGTCAACCAGTCCGATGCGGTTGGACAGGCGGATACAATGCGTGTCAGTCACGATGGCAGGCTTGCCGTACAGGTCACCGAGGATGAGGTTGGCTGTTTTGCGTCCGACACCGGGGATTTTCAATAGTTCCTCCATCGTGCCGGGGACCTTGCCATCATGCGTGTCCAGAAGATACTGTGCAGCGGCGTGCAGGTCGCGCGCTTTTGTTCTGCCCAGGCCGCAGGGGCGGATGACTTCCTCGATCTCCTCCGGCTGCGCCTGTGCAAACGATTCCAGTGTCGGGAAAATACGGTACAGGTCTTGCGTTACGATGTTGACACGTGCATCCGTGCACTGTGCCGAAAGGCGGGTGGCAAACAGCAGCTCATAGTCTTTTTTATACTGCAGGGCGCAGATGGCATCCGGATATTCCTGCTCCAGCAGGCGGACAGCAGCCTCTGCACGTTCCTTGGCTGTCATGGTAATATTGCTCTCCTTTGCTGTATATTTTTGATCAGAAGATAAAATATAATGATCGACATCTCTATTGTAACACAAATTATGCACAAAAAATCGACAAATTGATAAAGATTTTAAGACATTAAAGGGAAAAAATCAAAGACCAGTAAAACTGTCTTGCAAAAAGGGTAAAATCCTGTTTTAATAATATCAGCGTAGACTATGTTTTGCGCGTGCTTTCACACGAAACGATTCAAACCCGTATGATACCATGGAGGAATTTGTCAAATGGCAGAAGCAAAAAGAATCGAAGAGAATATTGCATTTGTTACCAGCATGGACCCGGAGCTGGGCGAAGCAATCCGCAAGGAATATGACCGCCAGTGCCGTAACATTGAGCTGATCGCGTCGGAAAATATTGTTTCCCCGACCGTTATGGCAGCAATGGGCACGGTTCTGACCAACAAGTATGCAGAGGGCTATCCGGGAAAGCGTTACTATGGCGGCTGTGAGTACGTAGATATCGCAGAGAATCTTGCAATCGAGCGTGTATGCAAGCTGTTTGGCGCAAAGTTTGCCAATGTACAGCCGCATTCCGGCGCACAGGCAAACATGGCTGTTTATCAGGCATTGTGCCAGCCGGGCGATACCGTTCTGGGCATGTCTCTGGATAACGGCGGTCATCTGACCCACGGTTCTCCGGCAAACCAGTCCGGTAAGCTGTACAACATGGTAGCCTACGGCGTAGATGATAACGGTTATATCGACTATGAGGATGTTCGCCAGAAGGCGCTGGAGCACAAGCCGAAGATGATTATCGCGGGTGCTTCCGCTTATCCGCGTGAGATCCAGTTCGACAAGTTCGCTGAGATCGCAAAGGAAGTCGGCGCATATCTGTTCGTTGACATGGCGCACATTGCCGGTCTGGTAGCGGCAGGCGAGCATGTGAACCCGATGGAGTATGCGGATGTCGTCACAACAACGACTCATAAGACCCTGCGCGGCCCGCGCGGCGGCTGTATCCTGACCAACGACGAGGCGCTGGCAAAGAAGTTCAACTCTGCGATCTTCCCGGGCACACAGGGCGGTCCGCTGATGCATGTCATCGCAGCGAAGGCAGTCTGCTTTGGTGAAGCGCTGAAGCCGGAGTTCAAGGAATATCAGGCACAGATCAAGAAGAACGCACAGGCACTGGCAGAGGGCCTGATGAAGCGTGGCGTAAATCTGGTTTCCGGCGGCACAGACAACCATCTGATGCTGGTTGACCTGCGCGGCACCGGTATCACCGGCAAGGAGCTGCAGAACCGTCTGGATGAGGTTTATATCACCGCCAACAAGAACACCGTTCCGAATGAGCCGCTCAGCCCGTTTGTAACCTCTGGTGTCCGTCTGGGTACGCCGGCAGTTACCACCCGTGGTTTCAAGGAGCCGGAGATGGACAAGATCGCAGGCTTCATTGCGGATGCCATCTTCGATTTCGAGAACAAGGCGGATTCCATTCGCGCAGGCGTTATGGAGATCTGCAAGCAGTTCCCGCTGTATTAAGTTTCACAAGCATATGAAATTTCAGCCTCTGGCCGACCGTATCCGCCCCAAAACGCTGGCGGATGTGGTTGGCCAGCCGCATCTTTTGGGTAACTCCGGTCTGCTACGCCGGATCATTGAGAGCGGCAATATTCCAAATATGATTTTTTATGGTCCGTCCGGCGTCGGCAAGACAACTGTGGCATCCATCATTGCGGATCAGACAGACCGGAAGCTGTACCGGCTGAACGCAACAACGGCTTCTATTTCGGATATCAAACAGATCGTTGATGAGCTTGGCACATTGATGGCGCCGAACGGTGCGCTGGTGTATCTCGATGAGATACAGTATTTCAATAAAAAGCAGCAGCAGTCTCTGCTGGAATTTATCGAGGACGGGCGCATCACGCTCATCGCGTCCACGACGGAGAATCCGTATTTTTATGTATACAGCGCGATACTCAGCCGGTGCACGGTGTTTGAATTTCAGCAGGTTCGTGCACAGGATATCCGGCCTGCGGTGCGGCGTGCATTCACACTGGCGGCAGAGGGATTGACCGTGCCGGATGAAGTGTGCGCCTATGTTGCACAGGCGTGCGGCGGCGATGTGCGCAAGGCGGTCAATGCGGTGGAGCTTTTGGCGCAGACCGCACAGGACGGTGTAGTCACATTGGAGGATGCGCAGCAGGCTGCACAGCGCTCCAGCGCGCGCTATGACCGCGATGGCGACCAGCATTACGATATCCTGTCCGGCTTGCAGAAATCCATCCGCGGCTCAGACCCGGATGCAGCAGTGCATTATCTGGCACGACTGCTCGAAGCGGACGACATGATCTCTGCCTGCCGCCGTCTGATGGTGATTGCATCAGAGGATATCGGTCTTGCCTATCCACAGGCGTTGTCCATTGTAAAGGCATGTGTGGATATGGCAAATCAGCTGGGTTTACCGGAAGCAAGGATTCCGCTTGCGGACGCTGCCATTTTGCTTGCGACAGCACCGAAGTCCAACAGCGGCATCAATGCGGTCGACGCCGCACTGGCGGATATCCGTGCGGGAAAATCCGGTGATGTGCCCGCACATTTGAAAGATTGCCATTATTCCGGCGCGGCGAAGCTCGGACGCGGCTTGACCTATCAGTATCCGCACAATTATCCGTATCATTGGGTGGAGCAGCAATATTTGCCGGATACGCTGCGAGGTGCGCAGTATTATGTATACGGCGATAACAAAACCGAACAGCGCGCCAAGGCATATTGGGACGCTGTCAAAGGAAAATGAAAAATGTTCCGTCATTCCGGCGAGAAAGCCGGGGACGGAACATTTTTATTATGCGATTGGAATACCGTCCAATCCATTTCCATGAATGCCCGTTAGCTTGACCATGATTTCGTCGCCCTGCTTTCCGCTGTCCGGCGGGAGGGTGACAGGGAAATGCCATTTGCCGTGCGCTGGCTGGCAGTCCGCCCTGCCATGCTCCAATACCACAGGGATCGTTTTGCCGATAAACTGCTGCAAAAAATCCCGTCCCATTTGGGCAGATAACCCGCGCAGCTCGTCTGCGCGGCAGGCGCGGATATCCTGCGGCACAGCATCCGGCATAGCGGCTGCCACCGTACCGGCGCGCTCAGAGTATGGGAAAACATGGATTGAAGCAAAGGCGCATTGTTGTAAAAATGCCCTAGTCTGCATAAATTCATCCTCGGTTTCACCGGGGAAGCCGGTGATGACATCGGTCGTAATGGAGCAGGTCGGAAAGGCTGCACGCAGCCGCTGGACGCAGTCGAGGTATTGCGCGCACGTGTAGCGGCGGTGCATCCGCTTCAAGGTGTCATCACAGCCGGATTGCAGCGATAGGTGGAAATGCAGCGCCAGATTGCTGTACCGGCGCAGCGTATCACAAAATACCTGCGTTACAATGCGCGGCTCCAGCGAGCCGAGCCGGATGCGCACAGATGGGACAGCCTCACAGATCGCCACAGTCAAATCGGTCAGGGTCGGCTTTTCCGGCAGGTCGCGCCCATAGCTGGCAATTTCAATGCCGGTCACGATAATCTCCCGCACCCCTTCCTGTGCCAGACGCTGCGCCTGCGAAACCGCCTGCTGGGGTGGCAGGGAGCGCACATGCCCGCGTGCATAGGGGATAATGCAGTAGGTACAGTAGTTGTCACAGCCGTCCTGCACCTTCAGCAGGGCGCGGGTATGCCCGGGCAGGATACCGGCAGGAAGCGGCTCAAAATCCCGCCGTTGGCTGATATCCGTAACCGCACATACCCGTTGCTGGTTTTGCACAGCCTGTTCACAAAGGTCTAAAACCGCGGCACGGTCCGCTGTGCCGCAGACGATATCCACACCATCCAGTGCCGCCGCGCGTTCCGGCTCCGTCTGCGCGAAGCAGCCGCACAGCGCAATGACCGCCCGCGGATGCTCCTTTTGCAGTTTATGTAATGCGCGCAGATTTTTGTGGTCGCCTGACGATGTGACAGTACACGTATTGAGGATGCAGGCATCTGCATCGGCTTTTACCAGCACATGGCCGCGGGCCTGTGCCAGCTGCGCCAATGCCTGTGTTTCAAATTGATTGACCTTGCAGCCGAGTGTTGCAAAGCAGAATTTCATAAAAAATGCCTCCGATACCATCCTGTAACCTTGTAAACTTCGTGTTAACTTTTGGCAAGAAACATGGAATACAGGGGATGAAAATATTATAATAAATTTTACAATAAGATACAACAGGAGCGGAGAAAATGATTAAAGTGCGGATAAAACTGGATAGTCCGGAACGGCTTACGGAGCTGAATGCGGCAGCTGCTGCCATGCCGTTTGACATTGATGTTTCTTCCGGCTGGTATGTCGCGGATGCAAAATCCCTTGTCGGGCTTTTTGGTTTGAAGCTGTCCAAGCCCATCCGCGTGAACATTTATACTGACCGCTGCAATGCACAGCCGTTTCTGGACAGCATTCAGGCAATGTTGGTGTGAGCAATGAGTGAGAGCGGACCGTCTGTTTTTACAGGCGGTCTTTTTTGTGGGGGATCCGGCATGTCAGCCCTGTTTGATGCATAAGGTATGGGGAACAGGAAACGGATTTGACTGACATGGGGGATAGAAGTATGAAGCGATTGCTTGCAGCTGCGGCGGCTGTCATCTGCCTGATGGCGGTATCCATGACGGCATCAGCCGCTGAATTGGGAGAGATCAAGGCAAAATCTGCAATTTTGACCACAGAGGACGGGCAGGTATTGTTTGAGCAGAATGCAGATGAGGTACACCCGCCGGCATCGGTCACAAAGATCATGACCATGCTGTTGACGATGGAAGCGATCGACAGCGGGAAGGCATCGCTGGATGATACGGTGACTGCTTCTGCACACGCGGCAGAAATGGGCGGTTCGCAGATCTATTTGAAAGAAGGCGAGCAGATGACGCTGGATGATATGCTCAAATCCATTGCAGTCGCATCGGCGAATGACGCGGCTGTGGCTGTGGCGGAGCATCTGGGCGGCAGCGAGGATGCTTTTGTTTCCATGATGAATGCGCGGGCGAAGGAGCTGGGCTGTACCGGAACGGAATTTGTCAATCCGAATGGCCTGGATACGGACGGCGAAGAGACAAAGACGACCGCCCGTGATCTGGCGCTGATTTCCGCAGAGCTGCTGCGGCATGAGAAGATACTGGAATATACATCTATCTGGATGGATACCGTGCGCGATGGCAGCTTTGGCCTTGCAAATACCAATAAAATGCTGAAGCTGTACGATGGCATGGTCGGGCTTAAGACCGGCTATACGAGCACGGCGGGTTACTGTATCTCCGCGGTGGCAGAGAAGCAGGGGATGCGGCTGATCGCTGTCGTGCTGGGAGAGCCGGATAAGGATTCACGCAACAGTGATATTACAGCCATGCTCAACTATGGTTTTGCCAATTATTCCGTAGCGCAGATATTAGAGGAAGGGCAGGAGCCGGGCAGCGTTCCGGTGGAAATGGGGATACAGGACACTGTGCGTGTACAGCTGGCAGATGACAGTCCCCTGCTGCTGGAAAAGGCAGCTGCAGAAGGACTGACGCGGGAGATCACACTGGCGGACAGCGTGCAGGCGCCGGTGCAGGAGGGCGACGTTCTGGGGGAGGTTGTGCTGAAAAACGGAGATGAAGAAATCACCCGTCGGCAGCTTACTGCGGCAGAAACAATAGAGCGCAAGGGAATCTCGTCGATTTACCGCGATTTGCTCGGATATCTTCTGATGAAACAGCAGCCATATTAAAAAATTTTACCAATCTGTAAAACTTGTATCACAATATTGGTTTTTCTTTCGGAAATCCGTTGTGTTTTTTCACAATTTATGTTAACATTATACCAACCTCAAAGTAGATTGGGAGGAAACAAAAAATGGTTAAATTAATTATGGCGGCTGCCGGAAGCGGCAAGACGAAGGACATCATCAATCTGGTAAACGAAGCGGCAATCAATGAACCTGGCTCTGTTGTATGCATTGCCAAGGGTACACAGCTCAACTTTGATATCTCTCATAAGGCTCGATTGATTAATGTTCTGGACTATAATGTAGCAAATTATCCGTCTCTGCTCGGTTTCGTAGCTGGCATTCATGCAGGTAACTACGACATCACCAAGATTTACATTGACAGCCTGTACAAGGTAGCATGTGATGACAAGCCGGAGGATGCTGACCAGTTTATTCTGGCTCTGGATGAATTTTCCGAAAAGCACAATGTTGAATTCACCATCGCTCTGTCCGGCGATGCTGCTTCTGCAAGCGACGTGATGAAAAAGTATCTGTAAGCATTTGCTTGACCATTAAAAGCCCGTTGGAGGAAGACTCCTGCGGGCTTTTTTCATGCAGATCAGAAAATATTGCCGTACCCGATGGACTCTGCGCGCATCAGGTCTTCCACGGCCTGCCGCAGTCCGGCAAGCTCCATGGCGAGCTGGACATTGTCGCCTGCCCGAACGCCTTCGGTGGCACGGGCAAAGCCGAGCCGGACCTCATCCAGCAGCTTTTCGCTGAGCACGGCGGAGAGGTAGTTCTCCTGTTCCAGATATGCCTGCTGTGCCTGCTGGGTCAGGCGTCCGGCGGACGTCAGATCATCCGCCTGTGCTGCCGCTGTTGCCTGTTCCAGCGGGATAACGATGCTGTCTACCGTGTGTGAGACAGTATAAAGGTTATAAGCTCCTCCCGCCACAATACAAGCGAGCAGAACCAGTGCTGTCCATAGCCGCTTCATACATTGTCCTCCTGCTTTTCAGGCTGGAGGAACAGATTGCCTTGGTCGTCCAATGTCAGCAGAAAAACCTCCGACAGCGAGGAAATGCCGCGTTTGCGGCACTGCTGGAGCAGCCATTGTTTATCCTTACCCAGCTGTTTCAGGTTATGCCGGATGATCTTTCCGCCGGATACCAGAACCTGCGCAATACCGGTTTCATCTGGATGCAGCAGGCAATCGGACGGCGTCAGCGGCTGACGGTCGGCCCGTGGGATGACGCTCAGCTGACCATTTGTTTCGATGATCGCATACCGCACATCGTCAATTTTCGGCACGCCCGCAATGCGCAGCCCTTCCAGGATATCCTCTGGCGACAGGCGCAGCATACGCAGCATTTTTGCATCCATTTGCCCATCCTTCACGACAACGCAGGGATTTCCGCACAGCAGACGGCGGGCACGCCGGCTGCTCCGGCACAGGCAGGACAGCAGGACTTCCATTGCCAGAAGTGTGGCAAGCGGGACGATGCCCCCCAGCAGCGGCACCGCTGTATCCTGCAGCGGGATGGAGGCCAGCTCAGAGACAAGGATGGTTACGGCAAATTCCGAGGTCGACAGTTCTCCCAGCTGCCGCTTTCCAGTAAAGCGCAGGCCACCGATCACCGCGGCATAGACGATCAGCGTGCGCACAAACAGCAGGAACAGGGAACACCACCTCCACAGGAAAAGATATCTGGAGTTTTCCACAGCTGCGGGAAAATATGTATGCAGACACAGGACTTTTTGTGGAAAGACGGTGGTCATTACAGAAAAAATTAAAAAATTCTGTTGACATTTTTGGAAATGGCGATATAATTAACGTACGAGATGTGATAAATGCAACGACCGGAAGAGTAGCGTTTCCAAGGCTTTCAGAGAGTTGCCGTTTGGTGCAAGGCAGCAGTGGCGGAAATGTGAACGTCATCCGCGAGCAGTTCAGGCGAACGGGCATATGCTTAGTAATCTGGATCGGTTTAGCCCCCGTTACAGGGCAAGCATTAAGCACACAGTGCCGATGCGCTAAGTGGTCGCCTATTTGGGCGGCAATAAGAGTGGTACCGCAGAGCATAGTCTTTGTCTCTTTCTGTATGGAGATAAGGACTTTTTTATTTATTTATCACGAAAAACATTTTTATTTCAGGAGAGATTGCTAATGAAACTCAATGGCTCACAGATCCTCATTGAGACACTGCTGGAGCAGGGAACCGATACAATCTTCGGTTATCCAGGTGGCGCTGTCCTCAATATTTATGATGAACTGTATAAGTATTCCGACCGTATGCTGCATGTGCTGACGGCACATGAGCAGGGTGCGTCCCACGCTGCGGACGGCTATGCACGTGCGACCGGAAAGGTAGGCGTCGTTCTTGCAACATCCGGCCCGGGTGCGACAAATCTGGTAACTGGCATTGCAACGGCATACATGGATTCGGTTCCGATGGTTGCCATTACCGGCAATGTCGGTACACCGCTTATCGGACGTGACAGCTTTCAGGAGGTCTATATCGCAGGCATCACCATGCCGATTACCAAGCACAACTTTGTTGTGCGCAAGGTCGAAGAGCTGGCAGATACCGTTCGTCTGGCATTTGAGATTGCGATGAGCGGTCGTCCGGGACCGGTACTCATTGATATTCCGAAGGATGTCACGGCAGGTGTCTGCGAGTTTGAGCACAAACCGGCTGTGCAGCCGCGTCCGCACCCGGTCATTCAGCATGATCAGATCAAGCGCATGGCTGAGATGATCAACGACAGTGAGCGTCCGGTCATCTTTTATGGCGGCGGCATTATTGCTTCTGATGCAGCTGAACTGCTGGAGCAGCTGGTTCATCGTGCAGATATCCCGGTATGTCAGTCCATTATGGGCATTGGCGCACTGAAGACCGATGATCCGCTGAACCTTGGTATCATCGGTATGCATGGCTGGGTATCCGCAGGACGTGCCGTTGACAAGGCTGATCTGCTGATCGCCCTCGGCACGCGCTTTTCCGATCGCGTTGCAACAAAGATGGGCGATTTTGCCACCAGTGCCAAGATCGTACAGGTCGATATCGACCCGGCTGAGGTCAATAAGAATGTCATGGTCGATCACAGCGTAATCGGCGATGTACGCGATGTTCTGGAGGCAGTCCTGCCGCTGATCCACAAGGCAGATCATGAGCCGTGGAAGCAGCAGATTGCAACATGGAAGGAACGTATGGATTACAAGCCGAAGGATGATGATTCTACGCTTCGCCCGCACCAGCTGATGCGCAAGATCAACGAGCTGATCGGTGCAGATGATATTGTTGTAACCGATGTCGGACAGCATCAGATGTGGGCGGCGCAGTTTTCCGGACGCCGCAAACCGCGTACCTTCCTGACCTCTGGCGGTTTGGGTACGATGGGCTACGGCTATGGCGCGGCGATCGGTGCGCAGATGGCAAAGCCGGAGCGTCGTGTGGTACATATCACAGGTGACGGCAGCTTCCACATGAATCTGCAGGAGATGTGCACAGCCGTCAGCTATAACCTGCCGGTTATTACAGTCGTTGTCAACAACAGTGTGCTCGGTATGGTACGTCAGTGGCAGACCTCGTTCTATGGTCATCGTTATTCCGCTACCGACCCGCAGCGCAAGACGGATTTTGTCAAGCTGGCAGAGGCATTTGGTGCAAAGGGTCTGCGCTGTGACACGTTGGAAGGATTTGAGGCGTGCATGAAGGAAGCGCTGGCAGCAGGCGGTCCGGTTATCATTGATGCTGTAATAGATAAGGACGAGCGCGTCCTGCCGTTTATTCCGGCAGGTCAGACCATCCGCAATGTAGTGATCGACTGACGAAAGGAGCAGATTATGGAAAAATTCATTATTTCTGCCCTTGTGCAGAACCATTCCGGCGTACTGGCTCGGGTGTCCAGTTTGTTTGGCCGTCGCGGCTTTAATATCAATTCACTCACGGTTTCCCCGACAACAAATACAGAATTTTCACGCATTACCATCGTCGTAGTTGGCGACGAATATACAATGATGCAGGTACTCAAGCAGATGATGAAGCTGGAGGAATGTGTCGAGGTCGCTCCGATCGAGGAGGAAGAAGCCTTCTGCCATGAGCTGGTTCTGGTCAAGATCCGCGGCGATGTAGCTGCCCGTGAGAGCGTGCGTGAGCTGTGTGCACTGTACCATGCGGATGTTGTGGAGACCAGTGATGAGAGCATCATCGTCCGTATGGATGGTACACCGTCTCAGATCGATACCTTCCTGTCCATTATTGACAGCTTTGATATCGTGGAATCCAGCCGTACCGGCGTTACCGCTGTTCACAGAGACAGAAAAGACGCATAATGTGGAATTTATCGTTTCACCCACTTGATTTGTCAAACATATTATTCTATAATATAAATCACCGGACAAGTTCCGGAAATTAGGAGGAAAGCAAAATGGCTACTGTTAAAATGTTTTATGATGCTGACTGCAATCTGTCCCTGCTGGATGGCAAGACGGTCGCAATCATTGGTTTTGGTTCCCAGGGTCATGCACATGCAATGAACCTGAAGGACTCTGGTGTTGATGTTGTTGTAGGTCTGCGTCCGGGTTCCCGCCACACTGCAAAGGCAGAGGGCTATGGACTGAAGGTTATGACCCCGGCAGAGGCTGCTAAGGCAGGCGACATCATTATGATGCTGTGCCCGGATGAGAAGCAGGCTGATATCTATAAGGAAGTTGTCCAGCCGAATCTGGAGCCGGGTAATGTACTGGCATTCGCACATGGCTTTAATATCCACTTCAAGCAGATCATTCCGCCGGCTGATGTCGACGTTATCATGATCGCGCCGAAGGGCCCGGGCCACACCGTACGCAGCCAGTACGTTGAGGGTCACGGCGTACCGGATCTGGTCTGCGTTGAGCAGGACGCTTCCGGCAAGGCAATGGATATCGCACTGGCTTACGCTGCTGGTATCGGCGGCGGCCGTGCAGGCATTCTGGAATCCACCTTCCGCACTGAGACTGAGACCGACCTGTTCGGTGAGCAGGCTGTACTGTGCGGCGGCGTTTGCGAGCTGATGAAGGCTGGCTTTGAGACGCTGGTTGAGGCTGGTTATGCACCGGAAAATGCTTACTTTGAGTGTGTACATGAGATGAAGCTGATCGTTGACCTGATCAACGAGGGCGGCTTTGCAAAGATGCGTTACTCTATCTCTGATACTGCTGAGTACGGCGATTACCGCACCGGCAAGCGCATCATCACCGAGGAGACCCGCAAGGAAATGAAGAAGATCCTGCGCGAGATCCAGGACGGCACCTTCGCTTCCGAGTGGATTCAGGAGAACCGTGCAGGCGGTCGTGCAAGATTCCTGGCTACCCGTCAGGTTGAGGCTGAGTCCCAGCTGGAAGAGGTTGGCAAGGAGCTGCGCGGCATGATGTCCTGGCTGAAGAAGTAAGGCATTTTATCTGCAATAGTTAAACAAGCACAACGGGGATGGGACACAAAAGTCTCCGTCCCCGTTTCTTTTTACGGCGGAAGCGCCGTATAGGAGGTAATTATGGAACTGAGAAGTCATAACGTCACGCAGGGCGTAGAACGTGTTCCGCATCGTTCGCTGCTGCGTGCTACCGGTCTGACCGAGGAAGAGATGCGCCGTCCGCTCGTCGGCGTTGTTTCCGCATACAGCGAGATCATTCCGGGACATATCAATCTGGATAAGATCGCAGCTGCTGTTAAGACCGGCGTCAGCATGGCAGGCGGCACACCGATCCTCGTACCGGCAATTGGTGTCTGCGATGGCATCGCAATGGGACATATTGGCATGAAGTATTCCCTGCCGTCCCGTGAGCTGATCGCGGATTCTGTTGAAACATTGGCACAGGCACATCAGTTTGATGCACTGGTGCTTGTCC
The DNA here is from genome assembly GCA_030540435.1 of Eubacteriales bacterium. Taxonomy (GTDB): domain Bacteria; phylum Bacillota; class Clostridia; order Oscillospirales; family Butyricicoccaceae; genus Butyricicoccus_A. The sequence continues at coordinate 7,840 of JAUNWG010000031.1, read as the reverse complement.
CGAACTGTGATAAGATCGTACCGGGCATGGTCATGGCAGCGGCGCGCCTGAATATCCCGTCTATCGTGTGCTCCGGCGGCCCGATGATGGCAGGTCGTGTGAACTGTGAAAACGTTTCACTGTCCTATACATTTGAGGCAGTGGGCGCACGCAAGGCTGGACTGATTGACGATGCGCAGATTGACGACGTAGAGCGCCATTCCTGCCCGGGCTGTGGCTCGTGCTCCGGCATGTATACCGCAAACTCGATGAACTGCCTGTGTGAAGCGATTGGTATGGCGCTGCCGGGCAACGGCACGATTCCGGCTGTTCATTCTGACCGTATCCAGCTGGCAAAGCATGCTGGTATGAAGATCATGGAGCTGCTGGAAAAGGACATCAAGCCGCGCGATATCATCAATGAAAAGTCCATTCACAATGCACTGGAATGTGAAATGGCGCTGGGATGCTCAACCAATACAGTCCTGCATCTGCTGGCAATCGCACATGAAGCGGGCGTTGATTTTGACCTGAATACCATGAATCAGATCTCTGATCAGACCCCGAACCTGTGCCATCTGGCGCCGGCAGGCCGCACCTATATTCAGGAGCTGAATGAGGCTGGCGGCATCTATGCCGTTATGAACGAGCTGTCCAAGAAGAACCTGCTTGAGCTGGATCAGATCACGGCAACCGGCAAGAAGGTTGGCGAAAATATTGCAAATTGCATCAACAGAAATCACAATGTCATCCGCCCGATCGAAGATCCGTACATGCAGAGCGGCGGCATTGCGATCCTGTGGGGCAATATTGCAACCGAAGGCTGTGCAGTCAAGCAGAGCGCAGTTGCACCGGAAATGATGAAGCATTCCGGCCCGGCGCGTGTTTTTGACGGCGAGGAAGAGGCAATTGAGGCAATTTACGGCGGCAAGATCAACAAGGGCGACGTTGTTGTTATTCGCTATGAAGGCCCGAAGGGCGGCCCTGGTATGCGTGAGATGCTGAATCCAACTTCCGCACTGGCTGGCATGAAGCTGGATAAGGATGTTGCGCTGATTACAGACGGACGCTTCTCCGGCGCATCCCGCGGTGCATCCATCGGACATGTTTGCCCGGAGGCTGCAATGGGCGGCGAGATCGGCCTGCTGCAGGAGGGTGATATCATTGAAATTGATATCCCGAACCATGCAGTTAATGCAAAGGTTTCCGAAGAGGAATTTGCAAAGCGCCGTGAGACATTCGTCCCGCATGAGCCGAAGATCAAGACCGGCTGGCTGGCACGCTATGCCCGTCTGGTTACTTCTGCAAATAAGGGTGCCGTACTGAAGTAAGCTGCGGTTTAAACCAGAATATGCGATCCCCCTGTTTTCCAAAGGATGAACAGGGGGATTTTTCTATCTGAGAAGAATAAATTTCTTATAAAAAATAATTTTCAAGAATCACTATCTGTGCTATACTGAATACAGGAGGTTGATAGTATGCCAAGAAAACCGAATGAAACCGGCGTACCGGAGCGCAGCGGCTCGGCTGCCGGAATGGAAGATAACCTGAAAAAAGCAGTGGCGGAAATGCTGGTGCTGTTTCTGCTGAATGAACGGGAGATGTATATCGGGGAGATACCGGAGGAACTGAACCGCAGAAGCGGCGGTGTATTCCACATTGTGTTCCCGTACTCTATTATCTACCGCATGGTAAAATTTGAGTATATTGAAGAGCTGAAAAAGCGCATTGCGCCGGACGGCAGACGGCGGCAGTATTACGCCATTACACCAAAGGGCAGAGAGTACCTGAACCAGCTGCGCGGGCTGTTTGCACAGTTTACAGCAGGCATCCATACGATTTTATCATCAGAGGGGGAACAGTATGCGGAGCGGTACAGCAGCGCGGAAGTATGTCAGGCAGACGATCAGGCAGCTGACCTGCGACGGGAAACAGAAATGGCTGATGACCCAGACACTGTGGAAGACGGTTCGGATTTTTCTGGCAGACTTTCCGGATGCTTCATATGAGGATTTTGTTGAGGCATTTGGCCCACCGGAGCATATGGCGGCGGAAATGCTGCGAGATGTATCGTTACAGGAGATTCGTGAGACAGCGGGGCAGGAAAAGCGGCTCCGCCGCATGCGAACCGCAGGGTTGATCGCCGCGGTGATTTGTGCATGTGCTGTAGCAGTGTTCTTTTATTGGGAGCGGGAAACCAATCCGCATACCATCACGACGATTGTATATGAAAGCGAACAGGATGTACCGGCGCAGACAAAAAACGGCTTACAATACGGTTTGAGCTATCAGCTGGACGCAGATGGGAAAATTATCGCGGCATTTGATGCGAACGGCGCGCAAGTAGAAGTGGATGCTGACGGAAAGCCACTGGCACAATGAGGATGAATCTATGAAAAGAAAAAGATGGCTCGCATTGCTGGGGGTGCTCTGCCTGTGCTGTACTGGCGCATTGGCAAGCGAGACGGATGAGGAACAGGCGAATGATTATATCCAATATAAAGACGGATATGCTACCGTCAGTGCAACTGCGGCAAGTATTCAGGACAAGCCGGACACTGTAATCGGCACAAAGACGTATTCGTACCACGGGCTGGACGGCGAGGTACGGTTTACATATTCCGTGAGTGCGGCGTTTACATTTGACGGCAAAAAATCCGAGCAAACAGGAAACTATACGACCTTTTATGTTTCAGACGGCTGGGAAAAGCAAACAGATGATTGCAATGGAAAGGCTATTTTTACGGATGGAAGAAGAAAGCGAAAGATTGATCTAACGATCTCATGCAGTAAAACAGGTACAATTTCATAAAACGATAGATTCCTGCTCATTTGAGTGGGAATTTTATTTTTGATAAAATATTATTTTTATTGACAATAAAAATAGGGTGTGATAAACTATTTTCAATGAAAAATATTGAAGGAGATGAAATGTATGAAAACAAGATGGAAAACCTGCGCTGCGCTTTTGACCGCATGCTTGCTGCTTGGCGGATGCACAGACAATACGAATGCGGAAAACGACGGAAACAGCGACGTGCATACTGGAATCGGCAGTGGACACAGTGACCAGAAAAAAGGCGATGTCAGCCAGGTTGAAAAAATCTTTGTGACAGACTCGCCGGATTTTTCCGAGGAAGAAGTCAATGCTGCAATGGATGCTGTGATTGCATATTTTGAAGAAAATTTTCAGGGATGTACGTTGAGGGAAATAAAATATGACAAGAACTGGCAAAACGAGGATTGGACGCAATATGGAGCAGATAGCGGGATTGTCCTGACCTCTGTTTTTGATGTAGATGAAAACGGCGGGGATGGGTCGCTCAATCCAAACGAAACCGTGAAAGGATGGAACTGGATTTTAACCCGAGATGATAATGGGGAATGGACATTGCAGAATTATGGCTATGCATAAAGAGGATGATAGAATGAAAACAACCCGCAAAAAAGCGTTTGCAGCGATTTTGATAGGATTGCTCCTGATCGGTGTCATCGCTGCAAAAGACATATGGGATGCGTTTGTTGGTTCACAAAGTATAGAACTGGGCTATTTTGAATCGGAAAACGGCAAGACGGATACGTTGACCGAGGAAGAAATCCAGTCGTATATTGACAACTTCAATGCGCAGATGGATCGTTATTATGCGCGCGATAATGTATGTTTACCACAGTATAAGGATCAGAACGAATTTTTACTCCGCGAGGCATACAAAGAAGATTTGGATTATTGTGTAGACGGCGGGATGCTGGGGATTCCGATTTTTTGGATTGTGCCGCATTTGGACGGCAAATCTGTAGAACTCCATGCGAATTACCACTTTTGGCGCTGCTGGGTGGAAGAAAATGAAAATGGGGAAATAGAAATCGTAGCGCCGGTGTGCAGAGAATCCATTTCCGCAACGATGGTACGGGAAGACGGACAATGGAAGCTGCAAAAGACGAACAACATGCATATGGAAGATTGTAGAAAAGACGAGCACAATGTAAAAATCTGCAATGCGACATATGAAACCTTTGAGGATGCGCTTGCAGCGACAAAGGACTTACAGCCGTGGAAGGATATCAATTTATTTATCAATTTGTTCTAAAAGCGTCGATACACTGCTCTGCAAACTGTACAGCATTTGTCGTTTTTTGTTCATCCATAAAGCGTTCCTTGTAGTTCCGCTGCCGTTCTGCTAGCATACCGACGTAATGCAGACTGGAATGCTTGCAATAGCGTTTCATGCCTTCCTCCCAGAGGTCGGTGCCCTTGTCTGGGCGGTAGCCACAGGTCGTCACCAACGCGACATGCTTTCCTGCCCAGATGGATGGACCCATTTCATCGCCGTAATATTTGTTCATGGCATATACAAGCCGGTCGATGGCGCACTTCATCGGCGGCGTGCAGTACCACGAATAGATCGGGGATGCCAGCACGAGAAGATCACACCACTGCACAGCCTGGAAAATTTTCTGCATGTCATCCTGCTGGCAGCAGTTCGGGGCAGACCAATCCTGCTGGCAGGAGCAGCAGGCAATACAGGGGGAAATGTGCATTTGATACAGATTAAACTGCTGGATGTCACAATTATTTGTTTGCAGCTGCTGCACAAACGGCTGCAATAGCTGCGCGGTATTTCCGTTTTCCCGCGGGCTGGAAAATAAGATACAGACCTTCATTGCGTTCACACTCCTAAAACAAAATTTTACTATCATTATTATAACATAAAATTGGGGATAAAGAATGCCCTCCCGGTAGAATGGGAGGGCATGATTGTGATAGGATTACTATGCAGGATGCACAGTTTACGGCAATATATTTTTTAATAAAAAATTCTCCATTATATTGCTTTTCTTTATACATTGGATATAATTGGAGTATAAGGATAACAATTCCAGGAGACGGAAATAATACAAAACATAGGTTGCATTGAAGACGAGAGGAGGAGAAGCGATGAGATTTGGCATATTTAATATTTGGCAGGCAATTATTGTTGTTATTATGCTAACGCCACAGATCAAATATTTTTTGAAGCATCCGCATGAGGTGAACCAGTGTACAAATCGTATTATGAATATTTTGGAGCAAATCGGACGGTACGGCTGTATACTGTTTATGGTGCTGCCGCTGGGCGTTCGGCATGGTAGCTTTGGTTTTCCGTCGCCGGAAGCGTTTGTGGTATATCTTTTAGGTTTGCCGATTCTGCTGGCTGTGTATATGGGCTTATGGGAAGTTGCATTTGAAGAAGAGATGGGGAAACTTTTGGTTACATTCTTTTGGATTAGCGTGGGATTGGCGGCTGTAGGAGTAGGAGTGGCAGTTGCAGAGATAAGAGTAGTTCCAGTTTTTTATCCAGATGAGGTGATCTGGCCGATCGTATTTATCCTGCTGATCGTCGTTGCAGGCATGGGGTTGTCGAAATGGTTTATGCCACCTCCCGGACGGAAGATGAAAATGGCAATGGCTATTATTCCGGCGTTGATCTTCCTGCTGTGTGGCATTACGCTGGTTCATCCATTGTTGATTGTGTCCGCTGTGCTGTTTGGCATTGCGCATACATATGTGACCTGGCAGAATGTAAAGTGAATACAATATCCCTCTTCTTACGTCGGATACCGATGTATGGAGAGGGATCTTTCTATCTGCCGCAAAAAAGCCCCTCTCCAAAAATGGAGAGAGGCTCGTCGTTCCTATAGGAAAATGAGAAAGCGCAATGCTTATCCCCTTTTCTTTGCCTTGCGTGCTGCTTTTTCAGCGTCAATGGTCGGCTGGAAGCGCTTGACTTCGTCCGCAATGACACCGCTCAGCATGAGCATACAAATCAGGTTTGGAACCGCCATCAGTGCATTTGCAATATCTGAGAAGTTCCATACCAGATCGAGCGACTGTGTTGCGCCGACAAAGGCGATCAGTGCGAAGATAACGCGGTAAGCCATACAGATAGACGGCTTCTTTACAATGTACTCCAGGGCCTTCTCGCCGTGGTATTCCCAGCCAAGGATCGTGGAAAATGCGAACAGTACGATACCGATTGTTACCATCCACGCGCCGAAATCACCGAGGACGGTACGGAATGCCTCAATAGTCAGCGGAGAGCCGACATACAGGTCATTTTCTGTATAGGTGCCGTCTGCGTTAAATTCATAAATATTGCCGGAGGAATCCTTCCATTCGCCAACCAGCGTTTCCGGATTGCCAGCCTCGCCGTTTTCTTCATACGGTGTCAGCTTCTTGGTGGTACCATTTGCATCGTCCAGTACGATGGTAAGGGTTTCGCCGTCAACTGTGATCGAGCCGGTCAGGGACTTGCTGTCGGAATCCATATACGTCACGATTGCTTCATTTGCATTGTAGGTAAATGCGCCGTCCGTTGTGACCGGGTGGGTCATACCCAATACACCAGAGGAACAGATTGCCAGACCAGTAACGGTACAGATAACGATCGTGTCAAAGAATGTACCGGTCATATTGATATAACCCTGACGCACCGGGTCATCTGTGGTAGCGGCTGCTGCTGTGATTGCAGCCGAGCCCATACCTGCCTCATTGGAAAATACGCCGCGGGCAACGCCGTATCGCATCGAGTTCATAAAGCCGGAAACAATAGAGCCGAGCACGCCGCCAGTCAGTGCGGTTGGGCTGAATGCGCACTTGACCATCAGGACGATTGCCGCCGGAACAGCAGTGATATGTCCAAGAATGACGATAATGCCGAAGAACAGGTAAAATACTGCCATTACCGGAACAATGACAGAAGAAACCTTGGACAGACGGGTAATACCGCCGAGCAGGATGACAAGAACCAGAGCGGCGCAGACAACGCCAGTGATCCATGTCGGAATGCTGAATGTATTGTCCAGTGCGGTGGAAATGGAGTTTGCCTGTGTCATATTGCCAATACCGAACGAAGCGATAACAGCAAAGATAGCAAACAGCATAGCCAGTACAGCGCCCAAGGTCTTGTTCTTTAGGCCACGCTTCATTGTGGTCATTGGGCCGCCGAGCATCTCGCCCTGCTCGTTGACTGTACGGTATTTGATCGCAAGCATGCACTCCGAGAATTTGCTGGTCAGGCCGAAGATCGCGGAAATCTCCATCCAGACCAGTGCGCCCGGGCCGCCGCTTACCAGTGCGGTCGCAACGCCGACGATGTTGCCGGTACCGATGGTTGCAGCAAGTGCAGTCATCAATGCAGCAAACGGTGAAATATCACCTGTACCGCGGTTTGTCGTGCGCGCTTCCTTGCTGAGCACGGACCGCAGCGCATACGGCAGGTTGGTCCAGCTGCGGAAGCCAATGCGGAAGGTAAGGAAAATACCAGTGCCGACCAGCAGCACAAGCATAACCGGACCCCACACAAAATCGTCTACAGCAGAAACGATATTTGATAGTGTTTCCATGTTTTAAAAGTCTCCCTTCAATTTGTAACATATCATGACACAAAAAATGCAGGCATAACGAATAGCGGGAACGAGACGCCATTGTCTGTCTGCACTCTGCACTGATATGTATTGACCTACGTCCAATATATAATAGCGCATTTGCAGGATTTTTTCAAGAAAAATTCAAAAATTATTACAAAATTTTGAATAAAATATGAATTACGGTGCTGTCCGCAATCAGAGGATATGCTGTGGTGCTGAAATCGACCTGCGAGATTGATTGAAATATCCCGTGTAGGAGCGGGATTTTATGTAGAAGATACTAACTTTGCCATACCGATCAGAGATAGGTAATGATACCGGCGTTTTCCTGTTCGCAATAATTGTATGCTGCAGTATATGCATTTAAAACGGTTCGATCTATCTCTTTTCACCACATTTTCATTTAAAAATTTGTTTATTGTAACAAAATGGTAGACCATGCACGCAGGTTTTT
>JAUNWG010000030.1 GCA_030540435.1 Eubacteriales bacterium | reverse complement strand
CTGCAGACTGCAATTTTTGTATTTGTCTTAAAATCCACTGTATCCATATCCGATCTGATTCTTGATTTGATTTCCTGTCTGATTGGAGCAATTATTTTCTGCATTCTGACTACACTATATGTCCGGAAGGGTATTCATACGTATCCATTGTATGCGTTTGAAGATTTTGCTGCGTTAAATGTAAAAATCAATATCAGTTATGCACAGACTTCTTCCTGGAAATCGGACTGATCGGTTTCTATTCAGCCGCATAAATAAACCAACCGTCGACACACAACAATTTTGTATCGACGGTTGGTTCTTTTGTTCAGTCGAATTTACTGCGTCACCAATAAATCCACGGATCACTCATGCCATATCTTCACAACCAGCATCCTCTATACAGAAATCCGTGATTCTTATTCTATCAAAGCAGAGAAATACTGTCAATAAATAATTTTAAGCTGATACGCCTTAGTGAAAGGACCCGCACGCTTGTCCTTCCTTCTTTTTTCATGCATTTGCGCAATCATTTTGTACGAATATCCAGTGTTGCACACGCACGTTTCAGCGTCATGCGATAGAAGGCATAAAACAGTGCAGAAATTGCCACAATAATTGCAGCGCATGCCAACATACCGAGCAGCTCATCTACGCTGAGCTGATTGTCGTTAAAGTAGAGAATCATGGTATAAAATGCCGATATCAGGCCGGTACCGATGACCGCCGGTGTCAGAAATACACGCCGGAGCTGGCTGCGTACCGTGCTGTATAAATACGCATTGGACGCGCCCAGATGCCGCAGGTCGTCATACAGCCGTTTTCCAGTAATGGCGAGCGTCATCGAGCGAGTAAACGCGATGATAAATACAGCGGCAAAGCAGACAATCGCGATGAAAAGAAACAGCATCAGGAACACCGCCAAGGTCTTTATGAAGTCAGCCTTGTCGACGACACGAAAGCTGGGCATATACTGCCAGTACAAACGGAACGCAGAGCTATCACGCTGGTCATAATCAATGACGGAGAGATGATTTTCTGCCAGATGCTCCGGATCCATGACATACGCTTCTCCGCGGCTTTCCGCAATTCGCTTGCGCACCGGATCCCATGCATCGACGATTTCGACCTCCGAACCGGAATGATCTATGATATCATACAGCAGCGCCTTGCCAAAATCATAAGTCTCATCACAGTTTTCAACATTAAAAGCACAGAGTTTTTCGATCCATTCATCCGTCAGCCCCACGCGCATCTCGTCATAGTCTATGTCGTTCATGACATAATGGCCAACCAGCGCATCGTTTGTCAGCTGCCGGACATTTGTGATAGTAAGCGTCTTCCCGGACAACATATTGGTCACGACGGTCGGCGGCTCATTGAATGCATATTTGTCTTCTCCCCCTGCCGTGTAGATCGCACCAAGCGTGCCACGCGGCAGCTCGACATCCTGTCCGGTCAGCGCAGTATAGGACGACGCAGACAGGAACAGGTTGGACTGCACTGGATTGAAATAAACTGTCTCATAGGTCACCCCCATTGCACCATTGTCAGTCTCGATCCCTTCCGTACCGTCGACGGCAAGACGGATCATCTCTGTTTGTTCCCAGTCGGTAATCGTCACGGCATAATCGTCTGCCATCTGGCGCACTTTGTTTTCCTGCGGGATATCCTGATCGTTTCGGAAATGATAGAGATAATCGATTTCCCGCGCATCGTAGCTACGCAACGCGCCGATCATTGTGCTCGGTATATAAAAGGTGCCAAAATATGCACCTGCAATGAGTAAGCTCATGATGAGCAGGTTCTGCACCGTCTGCCGTCCCTGAAATTTCATCTGGCTGGTAGCGATCAAATCGCGGTAGCCGTGACGCTTCCGGCGCCAGCCATTGACGACTGTATGCAGCAAAATCATGTACATACCAATCAGCGCGGGCAGATAGAACACCGCCGACAATCCCTCCGGCATATACCAATGCAGGAAAAGGACAGCGAACGACGGCGTCAGATAACCGAACAGCCCGCCACCAATCATGAGGACAATGCCGACCGGACCATACCAGCGCGGAACCGCATGAATCGGTTCGGATTTATGGCTTTCGTGGATGATATCAATAATGTTGACACGACGGATCGAACGATAGCCGAGCAAAATGAGGATACCGACCATAACCGCCGCGAACACGATCGGGATCACAAGCGCTTGCAAATTGAATGTCAGCCTCATCTCAGCAGTGTCCACAATGAATAGGCGGAACGCCTGCCAGATCACATAGACAACCGGAAAACTCAGGACGATGCCAGCCACACAGGACACGGTAGAAAGCAGCACCAGCTCCCGCATCAGCTGCCGCTCAACTAGTCTACGGCTTGCGCCGAGGGCGAGAAAGATGCCGGTATCACGCGATTTCTGTCGGAAGAACAATGTAGCAGCGTACAGTGAGAATACACCGCAACCGATGACTGCCAACACAAAGATCATCATAACCTGTTTGCGGCTGTCGCCGCCCTCCGGCAGTGTGCTCATGACCATTGGGGAACGCATGACAGACGCATATGCCGATATCAGCAGTACAGAGAAAAACAGGCAAGCACTCAATAAAGCGTATTGTCCGCGATTTTTGCGCCGCAGTGTCTGGTATACATCAGAAAAGGTTTTCATCTGTCCTCACCGTCCCATCTCACGGATCGCGCCGAGCAGCTCATCCTGAAATGCCAAGCGTTCCCGATTCCCTTTGACCAGTGTCTTCCAGACGATGCCATCCCGTAAGATAATCACTTTGTCGCAAAAGCTCGCGGCGAAGGAATCATGTGTTACCATAAAGATCGTCGCAGACAGTGCCGTGCGTGCCTGCTCAAACGAATTGATGACCGCACGGCTGGACTTGGAATCCAGATTGCCGGTCGGCTCATCCGCCAAAATGAGCAGCGGATGGTTAATGAGTGCGCGTGCAACAGCCGTGCGCTGCTTTTCGCCGCCGGAAATTTCTGCGGGATACTTGTCCTTGATCTTATCAATACCAAAAATCGTGCACAGATGGTCGGCCTGCTCCTCCACACTTTCGGTCACAAGATCACCAATGATTGCCGGGAGCAGGATATTCTGCCGCACGGTCAAGCCGTCGAGCAGCAAAAAGTCCTGAAATACAAAGCCCAACTTGCGGTTGCGCACCTCTGCAAGACTGTTTTCATCCAACACAGCAAGATCCATATCGTCCAGCAATATCTTTCCGTCATCCACCGGGATATAACGCGAAATGCAGTTGAGCAACGTTGTCTTTCCCGAACCGGACGGCCCCATCACCGCGACAAATTCTCCATCGTTAACAGTAAACGATACGCCCTTGAGCACCGGATAACTGATTTTTCCTACCTGATATTGTTTTTGCAGCTGAGATACCTGAAGCACCGGTCAAAGCTCCTTTCCTGTTCTTGATAGGTTCAGCATACCAGCACGGATGCCGCGCTGCAAACGGCGATGTCATAAATGACCGCATTCATGGAATATTTGGCAATTCCGTTGAAATTCCGACAAGAATGACCGTTTTGATGTCAAGTTTGGTTTTGCGCAGTCGGGCTTATATGGTACAATAAAAGGCGGGAAAACAAAGAAAGGTAAAAATAAATGCTGAGAATTGCAATTTGTGATGATATATACGATGCACGCCTGCAGCTGCGGGCGAATCTGGAGCGCCTTCTTGCGTGTCGGGGCACAGAAGGGATATTTTATGAATTCACTGCCGGAGAAACGCTGCTGCGTTGGATGAACACCCATGCCGGTGAAGTTGACCTGATCTTCCTCGACATGAAAATGGGAGAGTTGGACGGTATGGAGACGGCGCGCCGTCTGCGGCAGGCAGATGCCTCGGTACAGCTGGTCTTTGTCACAAGCTATACTGACTATGTATTTGACGGCTATTCCGTCGGCGCACTGGGGTATCTAATCAAACCGCCGAAGCCAGAGGCGCTGGAAGAGATTTTAAACCGTACATTGAGCATCCTGTATCAAAATGAAAACAAAACCTTTTTCTGCCGATATGGTGATGTTACCTACCGCATTCCCTATCATAAAATCCGGTATTTTGCGTCTGAACGGCGCAAGATCACATGTGTGACGCGTGAGCGCACATTCACCTTTTATGACAAGCTGGACAATGTCGCGGAACAGGTAGGCAGCCAATTCGTCCGTATCCATCAGCGATATCTGGTGTATGCACCCGCAGTTGACTGCATTTCCGCCAACGAGGTACATATCGGGGACGAAAAGCTGCCGATCAGCCGCTCATTCCGGCAGACAGCAATGCTCGCGTTGACCCGCGCCGCACTGGAGGATTGACCGAATGCTCAGAGAACTTTTCTTTATTCCGATGACGCTTATCTCGTGTGGTGCAGCGATGATTCTGCTGACAGTACAACCCAAATCAAAGAAACGTTTGATGTTACTGCCTCTGACAATAGGATATGTCTTGATGAGCTGGATGATGGAACCCGCGCTTCGTTTCACTGCCTTTTACATTGTGCTGACCACTGTCAACGGATCGTTGATCTATCTTCTGTTTTCACGATTGACCACAATCCGACGCAATGGACTGTACAAAATGCTGTTAATATGCACCTTTACTATCAGCAGTATGCTGCCTATCTGGGTCGGAGACAACAACCTGCAATTCATCTTTCCGATTTTTGTTGTGTGTTGCATGATCGGAACACAAGGCGGCAAGACCGGACGTCTGGCAGTGATCTTTACCTTCTTTTGCATCGAGATGTCCATATGCACGATGGTGGACAGCTATCTGATGCGCTCTTCCGAATATTATGATATCTTAACACGTATGGCACGACCGATCCTGTTTGCCCTGTTATATCTGATCCTGCGTCGGATCATACCGGAGGATGGCATCCATCTGCCCGAATCCCTATGGCGCATCCTGCTCGGGCTGTCCATGATGCCGCTGTGTGCGCTGCTGTCCATCGTGCTGTTGACTTACCTGCCTCCATACGATAGTGTGCTTGTCGATCAGATACAAAACAGGTTGGGAATTGCGGTATTGCCGTTTGTCCTGCTGACCTCATTTGTCATTTTGCTGACCATGCGGGTACTCGCCAATCACGAGCAGCTGGAGCGCGCCAGACAGCTGGCAGAGCTGCGCGAATCGTATTATCAAAGCCTGAACCGGCAGGAAAAACAGATACGCCATCTGCGCCATGATATGCGCAACCATCTGATGGCGATGCAGGGAATGATCGCGCGCGGCAATACGGCGCAGGCTGAGGATTATCTTGGCAACCTGCTTGACTCGCAGGCGCTGCACGGCGGCAGACGGCTGTGCAGCAATGAAACAGCAAATGCTGTACTGTGCGCAAAGCTGGATCATATGCAGCAATCTGGCTTGGAAGCTGACCTCCGTGTTGACCTGCCGGAACAGCTCGACATTGCACCGCCGGACCTATGTGCACTGCTTTGCAATGCGCTGGACAATGCCATCGAAGCGGCAAAGGATGCGGATGACCGCCGAATTATTGTGCGCTGTCGATGCGATAAGGGAATGCTGATGCTCAAGGTCGTCAATGCATTTGCAGGCGAACGGAATGACGATCTGCGCACGACCAAACCGGATAAGCAGCTGCATGGGCTTGGTCTTGCAGGTATGCGTGATATTGTGCAGCGCTATGGCGGGACGCTTGATACCACACTCTCACATAAAACATTCGAGCTGACTGCCTGTCTCATCGTCAACCAGAATTAACAAAAGCTGTACTATCGCCTGCTTGTATATTCCTCTAATATGCTGTATAATAAAGTAATCATAGGCAGAGATGTACAGGAAAGCATTTCAGCTGTTACTGGAGGTTATACGTATGGAAGCAAAATATCTGCATGTTGGTATCCCGATTACCAATAAAAAACCAAACATGACCTATGTGGAACCATTTAAGGTCTGGATCACCGATGTAGACGACTATGATTTCAAAATCGAGTATCTGAAGTATGAAGAAGGCACGCCGTTTCCGGAGATCCTGCACAAGAATCCGCATATCGCATATGCTGTCGAGGATATGCAGCCTTATTTCGACCAGGCGCAGCAGGTTCTGTTTGGACCGGCCGAATTAAGCGCGGACACGGAATTTTCCTATATCCTGCTGGACAACACCATCATTGAGCTGCAGGCTCCCAAAAAGTAAACCAATTTCATGCACACAAAAAGGACGAAGCTGACATGTTATGGTCAGTATTCGTCCTTTTCCTTTATCCAGTTGTCACATCCGCAATGTGCTTCTCTTCCAGCTGCTTTTCCCGGCGCAGCACGCCATCCTTCAGCAATGTGTAAATGATTGCTGTGACTGGAACACCTAAAATCGTTCCAAAAATGCCGCCTAACTTTGTTCCAGCGGTAATCGCCAGCAATACCCACATACCGGGAAGCCCAATGCGTCTGCCAACGACCTTCGGATAAATGATTTTATTTTCTATCTGCTGCAAAACAATAAAGAATATCAGGAAAATACACGCTTTCACCGGCGATACGATCAGCAGCAGAATAACTGCAACTGCTCCGCCGATATACGCGCCCAAAATCGGAATCAGTGCGGTTATCCCCACAACGACACTGACAAGGCTTGCATAATCCAGCCGTAAAACCAACATTCCAATAAAGCATAAGCTGCCCAGAATGATCGCTTCTATTCCCTGTCCAACGATGTAGTTTTCAAACGACTGCACCGTAATCCCCTGCAGATATGCCAAATAGGTATATGGTTTTTCCGGAAGATATACTTTTAACAGACGGCTGACCTGTCCCAACAGTCGCTCCTTTCCTGCAAGTAAATAGATGGAAAATACAATGGCAATCGCACCTGTGGCAAATGCACTGACCACTGTGCCAGTGGCAGATAATACGGTGGAAAACAGCGTCCCAGTCGTATCATTCAGCTGAACAATCCCCTGTAATAGTGCATTTGTCAGATAACTTAAATCCACCGGAGGCAGGTTCAGCAGTTGCATAAGCGTATCCAGCTCCCGCTGTAAATTCGCCATATACAATCCCGCATTCTCAACAAGGGACCTCAGACTGTCGGCAAGCTGTGGAATCACAATCCAGACAATTGCTGCCAGAACAGCAAGAACAGACAAATAAACAGAAAAAATCGACAATACCCCCGCGGTTTTCTTTCCTATCCTGCCGGATTTCTGATATTTGCTTCTCAAAAGCTCATATGGTCTGTTGAATACAAAAGCAATGGCAATTCCGATCCAGAAGGATCGAAATAATCCCAATATACTTATCACGCTGTGGAGTATCTGTCTGCCGTTTATTAGAATAACTGCAAGCACAATAAAACAGATGAGACCGTTTATTTTTTGCTGCAGTTCCCTGCGCTCCATTTCATGTCACCTCTTCCAATAAGGATTTCAGGCATTATATCTGTTTGTTCTCGATGCCAAGGATTTTTTCCAGCTCTTCAGCTGCAGCTGTGCGTTCCGCAAGGTCTTTTTTCTTCAGCGCATGCTTTGCATTTTTTACGGCGGCATCCAGTTGCTTTTTCTGCTCCTTATCCATCTGTCTGCGCGCCTCTGCACCGCGGTATATCAGCTGTTCCAAACGATCCTTTGTCTGCATCTCGCCACGCACCTGCGCATCCTCCTCGGCATACTGCTGTGCCTCCTGAATAGCATGGTCAATGTCCTCCTGACTCATATTGTCAGAACCGCTGATGGTGATTTCCTGTGACTTTCCAGTCGTCAAATCCTTGGCCGATACATTGACAATCCCGTTGGTATCGATTTCAAAGGAAACCTCAATCTGTGGAGAACCTCCTGCGGATCGCTTGATACCGCCCAGTGTAAACGATCCAAGGCTTTTATTCTGCTTTGCCATCGGACGTTCGCCCTGTAAAACATTGACCTTGACTTTTTTCTGAAATGCCGATGCCGTGGTGAAAATTTGGCTCTTTTTGATTGGAATTGTTGTGTTTTTGTCAATCAGTTTCGTAAACACGCCGCCGACGGTTTCAATGCCGAGAGAAAGTGGTGTAACATCCAGCAGCAGCAAGCCCTTTACCTCGCCAGCCAATACGCCTCCCTGCAGGCAGGCACCCAGTGCAACGCACTCATCTGGATTGATCCCACGGAACGGCTCCTTTCCGGTCAGCTGTTTTACGGCATCGTGCACCGCTGGAATGCGACTGGAACCGCCAACCATCAGCACCTTATTGATGTCCGGAATATTCAGGCCGGATTCTGCGATTGCCTGTCGCACAGGCTCCAGTGTGGCCTGTACCAGATGACTTGTCAGCTCGTTGAATTTCGCTCTGGTCAGTGTCAGCTGTACATGCTTTGGCTCATTCCGTTTGACGGCGATATAGGGCAGGGAAATTTCTGTTGTCAGCGTACTGGACAGCTCGATCTTTGCTTTTTCCGCAGCTTCCTTCACACGCTGCATTGCGGCTGGATCACGGTTCAGATCAATATGCTCCGCCTGCTTAAACTCCCCTACGATCCAGTCGCAGATACATTTGTCAAAATCGTCTCCTCCCAGTCTGTTGTTTCCCGCAGTCGCAAGAACCTCTATAATATCGCCATTGATATCCAGAACGGATACATCAAACGTACCGCCGCCCAGGTCATATACAAGGATCTTCTGCGCTTCTTCCTTATCAATGCCATAAGCCAGTGCAGCAGAGGTTGGCTCATTGATGATACGCTGCACATGCAGACCGGCAATCGTTCCGGCATCCTTTGTTGCCTGACGCTGAGAATCCGTGAAATATGCCGGGACGGTAATGACCGCTTCGGTCACTGGCTCCCCCAGATAGGCTTCCGCATCTGCTTTCAGCCGCTGCAATATCATCGCAGAGATTTCCTGCGGCGTATACTTTTTGCCGTCGATCTTCACCTTACGTTCTGTGCCCATGTCCCGCTTGATGGAAGAAATTGTGCGCTCCGGGTTGACCACCGCCTGCCGTTTTGCTGTTTCGCCCACCAGACGCTCCCCGTCTTTTGTAAATGCAACCACGGACGGCGTTGTCCTGCCGCCCTGTGCATTTGGGATAATGACACGTTCTCCGCCTTCAAATACTGCAACGCAGGAATTTGTTGTGCCCAAGTCAATTCCAATTATCTTTGACATATATCTATGCTCCTTTGTCCTTATCGTTTATATCGTTTGAGTGCTTCCAAGAAAATCTCACGCTGTTCGCTGCTCTTTTCATGCTTGCTGTCTCGGAATTTGACAACGCGCTTCAAAGCAGAACGGTTTGCATAGTTGAAGCGTTGCACTGTCTTTTCTGCATGCTGTCTGGAAAACTGCAGTTTCTCTTCCGCGATACGCGTGCCGATATCCTGTCTGCGCTCTTCCAAAGAGCTGACAAATTGCTCCATATGCAGATTGAGGTTTTCTTCACTCGCTTTGATCGCCTCATCCAGATTCGTAAGTGCACAGACGGTCAGTGTACAATCCACTGCAAGTAGCGCCATCAGAACCAGCGAGATACCTTCTACAGCAATTGCTGAAACTGGTCTGATCCACGTGCTGACGACGGGAAGGATAACATAAACAATCACCAGTCCGGCAACGCCAAACAGCAGGGAATTTCGCAGGCATACCCTTCCTTGGATGTTGAATGGCAAATGGCTGTAATCCCACCACGATGCATGGAACATCTTTTCCAGCACCACAGAGGTCACAAACTCCAATACTGCACTTCCAATCACAGAAACCAGATATACCTGCCACCATGTCATACTGTTCGCCTGATTTTGATCCAATGCCTGAAACAAGACAGTTACTGCAACAGCGCCACAGCCATAGATCGGACAGACCGGGCCATACAGAAAACCTCTGTTTGCCCACTTCTTTGTATCGATCGTGCAGTAGATCGTTTCAAAAACCCAACCCATACAGCTGTAAATGCAAAATAACACGAAATAGTAGCTGATCCACATATCTTACACCCCTATCATAACTTTATTGTTATCTTATCATGCCAATCTCAACTAAATCTCACGTAAGTATGAATGATTTGTAAATCTACAATATTGATGCTGTAGAAATCAAGATCGATGTAAAAGGGATGGAATTTCAAACTCCATCCCTTTGCTTACTTTTTACATTGTGATTTGTTTCAGTTGTTCAAAATCCGCATAAATTCCTCACCGGTAATCGTTTCCTTCTCATACAGGTACATGGACAGTTCGTCCAATTTTTCGCGGTTTTCCATCAGAATCTGCGCAGCCTTATCATGCTGCTTTTTGACCAGCGCAACGACCTGCCGGTCGATCTCTGTCTGCGTTTCTGCGGAACAGGAGAGAGAGGTGTCACCGCCGAGATACTGATTATTTACAGTTTCCATCGCTACCATATCAAAATCTTCACTCATGCCATAGCGTGTGATCATAGCCCGCGCCAGCTTGGTTGCCTGCTCAATGTCATTGGAAGCGCCTGTTGTCACGGAGCCGAATTTGACTTCCTCTGCTGCACGACCGCCAGTGAAGGTAGCGATCTTGTTTTCAATCTCATCCTTTGTCATCAGGTAATGATTGCCCTCATCTACCTGCATCGTGTAGCCCAGCGCACCGGAGGTGCGTGGAACGATCGTAATCTTCTGAACAGGCGCAGAGTTGCTCTGCTTTGCTGCCACCAGCGCGTGACCGATCTCATGATATGCAACGATCTGCTTTTCCCGATCTGTCAGGATTGCATTTTTCTTCTGATAGCCTGCGATAACAACCTCAATGCTTTCTTCCATATCCGCCTGTGTTGCTGTGTTTCGTCCATCACGCACCGCGCGCAGCGCAGCTTCATTCACTATATTTGCCAGCTCTGCACCAGATGCACCGGATGCCATGCGTGCCACTTTGTTATAATCAATGGTCGGGTCAGCCTTGATTTTCTTTGCGTGTACCTTGAGGATCGCTTCACGTCCCTGCAAATCCGGCAGCTCTACCGGCACACGCCGGTCAAAGCGTCCCGGACGAGTCAATGCCGGATCAAGAGATTCCGGTCGGTTGGTAGCAGCCAAAATAATAACGCCGTTGTTGCCTTCAAAGCCATCCATTTCTGTGAGCAGCTGGTTTAAGGTCTGCTCCCGCTCGTCATTGCCGCCAATATGCCCGTCACGCTTTTTGCCGATGGCGTCAATTTCATCAATAAAAACGATACAGGGAGCCTTTTCCTTTGCCTGCTTGAACAGGTCACGCACCTTGGACGCGCCCATACCTACAAACATTTCCACAAACTCTGAACCAGACATCGAGAAAAATGGTACATTTGCTTCGCCTGCAACTGCCTTCGCCAGCATGGTCTTGCCAGTTCCCGGAGGGCCAACCAGCAGGATACCCTTTGGCATAGAGGCACCGATTTCTTTATATTTATCCGGATTATGCAGATAATCTACAATTTCTGCCAGATTTTCCTTTGCTTCATCCTCGCCCGCAACATCTGAAAAATGAATGCCTTCCGTAGAATGCACATATACCTTCGCATTGCTCTTTCCCATGCCAAACATCATGGAATTTGGTCCGCCCGCTTTGTTGACCATTTTCTTATACATGAACTGACCGATTCCGATAAAAATCAGCATTGGCAGAACCCAGTTCAGGAATATTGCCATCACCGGCGACATTTCTTCGATAATCTCACTGGAAAACTCTGCTCCGGAATCATATAGACGGTCCGTCAGGTTCGGGTCGTCCATCAGTCCGGTTTTATAAAGCTGTTCCTCATCCTTATCGGTGAACAGTATCTGATTATTCTGGATTTGTACCTGACCAATCTTATGCGCTTCGGTCATGGAAATAAAGGTTCCATAATCCACTTCCTTAATCTGGCTTTGAGCGATATACGGAAATACCGCGGCATTTAGCAGAAACAGGACTGCTATAACGATAATATAATACCAAATAATCGGTTTTTTCGGTGTTTTTATTTCATTCATATGTATCCACTCCTTCTGTCTATTGCAATCGGATGAGACGAATTTTAAATATGACTTATTTTATCACGCAAATCTCAACTGTCCCTCAACTGCATCGTATCATTTTTTAAACATTTTGTTAAAAACATGCAAACAAAACCGCACAGAAAGAAGATTTCTCTTCAATCTATGCAGTATTTTTTCATCCGTATTATCTCGCCAGCCCAGCCTAGGTGTCTAATGCGTTGTTCCAATAAAATTATTTGTGTGTTCCGGCTGAAATGGTTTGATATGTCCGAATGTTATTTACTTCCCGGACTGTCCCCGCTGACAGGAACAGCCCAGTCAGGAATAGATCACAAAACATTCCCGCTGCATTTACGCTCGCCGTAAATCCCCGTACACGGTACAGTCAATACGTGAAATATTTTGCGTGTCCCACTTTAGCGAGACAAAAATAGATAGAGTGGACAAAATTATAGGTTTGCTGTTAGAAATTCCTGCAATGCTGCTGCAGCTTCTTCTTCCTGCTCTCCCTCTGTTTCAATGGTAATCGTCTGACCTCCCTTAATGCCCAGACCCATCAGTCCGAACATCTTTCGCGCATCTGCACGCTTACCATCCTTTACAACAGTTGTTATGCACGAATACTTTTTTGCTTCTTTGACAAACATGCCAGCCGGACGCGCATGAAAGCCCTCCGGGTCGGTAATCGTAAATGTAAAGCTCTTCATCGTATCAATCCTCTCTGATTTAAATTTTCCCCTGTTCAAGCGCCTGCTTTGCTTCGAGCAGGCTATGGTATACACCAATACAAATCTGGTGCATTTCTTCTGTCGGCAAACTGCCATCCGGTATCATCACGGTCGAGCAGCCTGCGGCGACTCCAGCACGCACACCATTGATGCCATCCTCAAAGACATAACAGTCCCACGGCGAGATGCCCAGCCGCTCTGCTGCCAGCAGAAAAATATCCGGCTCCGGTTTTCCATAAACCACTTCATCTCCACCGACAATGGCATCCAAATATGGTGTTGCACCGGCGAGCGTCATGTTCTTTTCAATTTGTTCAACGCTGTTGCTGCTGGCAACTGCGATCTTTACGCCTTTCTGATGTAAAAACTCCAGTATTTCATCCATGCCTTCCTTTTTCGGAACAGCACGTGCAATCCTGTTTTTTACGCGGTCAATACAGTCCTGCATGAACTGTACGGCATCCACATCCGGATAATATTGTTTAATAACCGCAAGCATACGTTCCCCGTTTGTTCCGGCAACAGCCCGCGGAAATTCTGTGTTCGGCTGCTGTCCATATTCCGCAGCCAATTCCATCCAACTGTTTCGATACATCTGCTCCGTGTCCAGCAATGTACCGTCCATATCAAAAATTGCGCCAGCCTTCATGATTTATTCCTCAACTTTGTCAACATTTCATCTTCCAATAAGCGGCTGCCATAGCGTTCCATCGCAAGCATCGCCGCCCCGACTGCAAAGGCATGTGTTTTCCTTTTGCATGGATAGATATAATCCACATCACGGGCAAACAAGTCATATTTTGCGGCTTTTGCATTCAACGTTTGCATATATGGTTTTATTTTCGTTCCCACCGCGCCGCCGATCATAA
This sequence comes from Eubacteriales bacterium, assembly GCA_030540435.1. Lineage (GTDB taxonomy): Bacteria > Bacillota > Clostridia > Oscillospirales > Butyricicoccaceae > Butyricicoccus_A. Next base: position 12,946 of record JAUNWG010000030.1, on the reverse strand, counting down.
TATCCACATTGCACAGCATACGCAGGTTGGTCAACAAGATCGCCAAATGCTCCAGATATGCATCCCATACTACATTGGCTTCCGCATTGCCAGCTTCTATCAATGCGAAAAACTCCCCTAAACTCTGCCCTTCCTTCAATAAAGCCTTTGGGGACAGATACGGATCTGCACAGCCATGCTTGCCGCAATAGCACTGCTTTCCATCCGGAATCAGCAGCATATGCCCGACCTCTCCTGCCTGCCAGCTATCTCCATAGTGCAGCTTACCGTCCAACATCAACGCACCGCCAACCGATTCATTGAGGGAAAGATACAAATATGTCGGACGCGCTGCGGTCAACTCCGCATAGCAGGCGCAGTTTGCATCATTTGCCGCAATCATTGGGAACGGGATACACTTTTTGAAGCGGTCAAGGCTGACATGCTCCAAATGAAAAATATGTGACCGGACGATCATTCCAGAGGCATCGTCCACAATGCCGGGAAAACAAAGGCCTGCGCCGATGATGTTCTCCTCATCAATCTCGTGTACGCAAAGGAAATCCACTATCCTCTGCTGAAACTGCTGATACCATTCGCTCTCATCCCGAAAAGTGAGTGGAAATGCATCGCGTACCATAACCTTGCCACAAAGATTGGTAATAACCAGTTCGATATGGTGCAGTTCGATGTCAATACCGAGTCCCAGACCGGCATTTTCATTCAGCGCAAGTTTTTTTGCCCTGCGTCCGCCTGTGGATTCCATCACACCGCATTCCTCCAATAATCCACATTCCAGCAGCTCATTGGTGTTCTGTAATGTTGTCGGCATACTCAAACTCAGCTTCTGTGCAATATCCTGCCGTGTCAGCGTCCCTTCCGCTCGCAGCAGCTGAAGGATACGCAGTTGAGTCTGTTTTTTTCCTGCATTGCTCGGCGCCATAGCATCCTCCTCTTTTCAAAAATCTTTTATCAAAGATATTATATCTCTTTTATTGCAAATAAGCAATCCCTTTCTTTGCTGCCAAAGCTATGTAAACACACAGCTTTGGCAGCGATAGAGAATTGAAAAAAGGTGGAATACCATGCATTCTGTTCACTCTACGATGAGCAACATTTTACCTAATCAAACGATTATTTCGATTATCTTAATTCAAACCCGCCAAACGTGCTTCCAAAGACTCCTTCATGTCCTCATAGCCCGGCTTGCCCAACAGCGCAAACATATTTTTCTTATATGCCTCAACGCCCGGCTGGTCAAACGGATTGACGCCGATCATATAACCGGAAATTGCAAGGCTCTTCCAGAAGAAATATACCATCTCACCAAATGTATAATCATTCAGTTTATCCACGGTAATGATGAGGTTCGGAACACCGCCATCCACGTGTGCCAGCAGCGTACCCTTCATTGCCTTCTCATTCATATACTGCATGGTTCTGCCGGAAGCAAAATTCAGCCCGTCTACATTCGCCGGATCGTGCGGAACAGTGATATCCTGACGGGACTGTTCAACCCACAGCACGGTTTCAAACATCGTACGTGCGCCGTCCTGAATAAACTGACCGATGGAATGCAGATCTGTTGAGAAGTTCGCGGATACCGGGAATATGCCCTTACCGTCCTTGCCCTCGGATTCTGCCATTAACTGCTTGTACCACTCGCCGAACATGGTAAGCGACGGCTCATAGTTTGCCAAAATTTCTACGCTCTTCCCCTTCATCAGCATCAAGAAGCGCAGCGCCGCATACAGCATAGTATCGTTGGTCATGAGATCAGAATTGTTGTATTTTTCACACGCATCGCCGCAGCCCTTCATGACAGCGTCAATGTCCATGCCGGCTGCTGCCATCGGGAGCAGGCCCACTGCGGTCAGACAGGAAAACCGTCCGCCGGTAGCGTCCGGTACAACAAAGGTCTCATAGCCTTCCTCGATTGCCAGACCGCGCAGCGCGCCCTTCTTGGCATCGGTAGTGGCATAAATACGGGACTTCGCGCCCTCTTTGCCGTACTTCTCCTCCAGCTTTTCCTTAAAAATACGGAAAGCAACCGCCGGTTCGGTGGTCGTGCCGGACTTGGAAATTACATTGACAGAAAAATCACGGTCGCCAATGATATCCATGATATTCTGTACATAGTCTGAGCTGATGTTACTGCCTGCGAAATATACCTCTACGCCGTCGCTCTTGCCTGCCAGTTGGTTTGCGAACGGGCCTTTTGTAAATTCAATGCCGGCGCGTGCGCCGAGATAGCTGCCACCGATGCCAATGGACACCAACACGTCGCTCTGCTCCTGAATCCGCTTTGCAGCAGCCTTGATGCGAACGAATTCTTCCTTGTCATACTCATTCGGAAGGTTCAGCCAGCCCAGCATTTCGTGTCCTGCACCGGAACGCTCCATCAGCGTCTGATAGGCAGTGCCTACAATCGGTTTCATCTTTTCCAGTTCGCCGTCGCGCAGCCCTGCATTTTTGATGTTCAGCTTAATCATTTTCAATCCTCTCCTCTAAAACTTTTTTAAATTCAGTCCTCTATGATCTGAATGACTGTACCAACGATAATTTCCGGCTGCGGCTTATTTTCCACATAAATCGTACCCGGCAGATCAACCGTGCTTTGACCGCTGAAATTGATCGTGCAATGCCCCAAGCCCGCCAGCGTAACCGGCGCTTCACTGCCAACAGCAGTAATTTTGTACGCGCTGTCACCGAACTTTAGCGTCTGTCCTGCTGCAATCGTGCCGTTGATCGGATTGACGCTGACAGAATAGCAGTAATCGCGGATTTCCTCCGGTGCGTTGTCGCCAAAAATAATCAGCATACCGCCGTCCTTAAATTCGTCAACGCAAGAACCCAGCGCCTTAACCTGATTTTCATAAATGACTTTCATAAGTATTTCCTCCTGTATTGTTGTACATCTATCATTCTTATGGATTTATTTTCAAGTTGCCTCAACAGGAAAATAAACAGATTTTCCTGTTCAGACAATCCGAAAAGGTTTTCGGATTGCTGGCATCCGGCTGAAAGAACTGCCGGATGCCATTTTCATGTATAGAGAATTTAAAAAAGGATTGGAAAAAATCGAGAAACAGTAATTATGCTGCGTACAGGCCAAAGCTGGCAACATACGCAATCAGGACGCGGATCCAGCCGGTCAGGAAACGGGAGTACATAACCGACAGAACGCCAACCTCGATGGTTTCGGTTTCAGCCTCTGCCAGACCAAGACCAACCGGAATAAAGTCACATGCGCCCTGCGTATTGATCGCAAACAGCGCCGGGAGTGCAAGCTGCGGTGCGATATTACCCTTGCCGATCTCTGCACCAACCAGTGTGCCGACGATCTGTGCGATGACAGCGCCAGGGCCGAGCAGTGCAGACAGACCCGGAATCGAGCAAATGATACCCAGAATGATCAGTCCGACAATGTTGCCTGCCAGCGGGGTCAGAATAGAAGCAAATGCGTCGCCAAAGCCGGAGCCATTGATGATACCGATGAGCATGGAAACGAATGCCATGAACGGGAGCAATGTGGTGATACAGGTCTGGATTGCATCACGCGCCGCTTGATAGAAGGTGTTGACGACCTTGCCGACGCCAAGACCGATAACGGTGACGAAGCTCTTCTTTTCCTGCGCTGCCAACGTTTCCGAAACCTTCCTGTCGGCGGTAAACTTCACGCCCTCGTCCTTCTTTTCCTCCGCAGGTACTTCCGCCGGAGCCGGAGCAGCTTCGCCGTCAGCCGGAGAAACCTGCTTGGATGTAACGCCGGATACATAAATATCCTCGGTAATGAACTGTGCCAGCGGGCCGGACTTGCCGACCGGATTGGTATTGATCGTCGGGATACGCTTCTTCGGATAGATGCCGCAGCGCAGCGTGCCGCCGCAGTCGATGATGACCAGTGCCAGCTCGTCCTCTGGGCAATTGGTCTTAAAGCCATTTACCGGTGTCAGCCCAGTCAGCTCCACAATCTTATTCAGGCACTCCGGCGCAGCACCGCCGCCGGTAATATACATGACCTTGTTGCGCTTTTCTGTCGGGGTAATAACCAGAGGGCCGCCAAATCCGCCGGGACCTCTTTCAACCTTGATTGATCTATATTCAGCCATTTGTCGTTCCTCCTTAATGTGCAACCTTGAGCTCACGGCTCAGCTTCTTGCCCTGCTGCTTCTCAACCAGCTTGGTGGTAAACTCAGTTGCCCAGCCGGAAATGAAGTTGCAGACAATACCTACCAGCAGATAACGGATCGCCAGCGGTGTGGTGTCCAGACCTAACTGGGTGATGCCATTTGCGATGCCGAGGTAAATAAAAATCTCAGATGCATTGATGTGCGGGAAAATTCCGCTGTTGGTGTGGCAGTGATAGGTTGCGGATGCGTAGTAGCACGGTTTGTAAAATTCCGGCATGAACTTGCCGATAGAAAGCGCCATCGGGTTGCCGAGCATAAATGCACTGACAAACGGCAGCACGGCGTAACGCAGGATCGGGTTGCCCGTGCAGACACGTGCGAGCTTTGCGATTGCCTCGTCACCGACAAGCGCGATGATTGCATTCATCAGAACAAGCAGCATGACGATGGTTGGGATGATGCCGGTTACCCAGCTTACAAACTGTTCGCCGCCGAGGGTAAACAGATTCATGAAGCCTGATGCCAAATTAACGATGAAGTCCATAATGTTCCACCTTTCTTACGATTTCGCGGTTGATTTTGTTTTAAAAATACCTCCCACAGAACGTCCGACCTTCTGGAACGGGGATGGCGGCTCCGGGATGACCTCCCCTGCCGTATACTTCCGGTAGGTTAATGCGGCATCGGCAATTGCCTTTTTCAGATTCCGGTGTCCCTTCGGACCATCCTCCTCTGTCAATTCTGCAATATGCCTGCCCTCAAAGCCATCCAGCTGACGGACTCTTGCCAGACAGGTCACGCCTTCCAGTTTACGTCCTGCCTGTATGATACCGTCGTCGTCAATCAGGAACATGACGATCGCTCCGGCATGAAAGCCGCCTGCCTTACGTCCGCAGGCTACCTTCCCCTGCCGCCGCAGCTTGACAAATTCATTGGAAAAATGCCGCATCTGATTCATGCTCAGGATAATTTGCAGCACAAATGCCGCTGCTACGATCAGTGCCAGTTTTATCATATCTGTTCCTCCATTCCGTGGTTCTTTTGTTTATTCCCCGATGTGCCGATACAGCACACGGAGCAATGCGGAGAACGAATCTGCCGAAGCAATTTTGTCCAGCAGCTCCTCGTCCTTTGTAATACTGATAATTTCATCATAGACACGGATCAGCAGATTATCATCTGCCTCAACCTGTGATGGAAGCCCGATCAGGAAGATCACGCGGATATCATGATCTCCATACTGAACTGCCTCCGGGAATGTACCAATCGATAGCATCAGTTTGTCGCTGGCATACTGCATACTGTGCGGAATCGCTACCGAATGGTCAAAGACCATTGTGCCTTTTCGCTCCCGATCCCACAGCCGCTGCGCAAAGCCGTCATCTACCTGACCGCTTTTTGTCAAGCTGCCTACCATGCTGTCAATTGCAAGCTGGTAATCGTTCTCTTTTAAAACAAAGAACCGGCTTTCATCCAACAGCGCTGTCATAACAAACCAGTTGTTGTCCAGCACTGGCACCTCGATCTGGTCCCAGTACTTCGCTTTCTCGATCTTGTGCAGCAGTTCACGGTCATTGAATATCTCATGAATACGGATAATCGGACGATTGCAGGTGCAGGGTAAATCCACCGTTGTCAACACGATGTCAAATTCATCCAGCAGCTCCTGACTTACCTTTTCATCAGCAAACAGATGTATTTCCGCCGAGCTGTCCAAAATCTTTTTGAGCTGTACAGCAACCAGCCTTGCTGTGACCCGTCCTGTTCCGCAGACAACAGCCATCCGAAACGGTTTTTCCTGCTCCAAATCGATCTCCGTCAGGAAAACACCGAAATACGAAGCCAGATAGCCGCGCTCATCTTCTGTGACTATCAGCTGGCATTCCTCACGGATGACCCGCGCCGCAATGCCTGCCATGTTATATGCCAGCGGGTATTTCTCCCTGAGATCATCCAGCATCGGATTCTTCAACGGAACATGAAATCGGAGCCGGTTGATCATGAACATGAGATGGTATAGAAATTCCTCTGTAAATTCACCGCTTTGGATTGTTATATCCATTTCCGCCTTGACCTGACGCAGAATTTTCCGCATCAACGGGCGGACAGAATCGTCCAGCTCAATCGAACGCATATCCTGGATATCTGCTGGTGTCCGCATCCCTGCAATTGGCAGGAATATAAACAGCTTTTCTTCAATCGGAATACGGATGTGGAGTATCTCGGAAAATCGATCGACCAATTGATCGATCAAGCCAAATTCCACACGTGCTGTCAGATTGTAATACCGCTGCGGCAGCAAACCGATATAATGTCCTGTCAGGAATCGATCCAGCATCAATGTAGTGAACTGTTCAAAGGAATCCCGGACGCTTTTCTCAAACGGATGCAGAGAAAAAGTCTTTTGTATCTCCTCTGTGATTTCCTCATCCAGTGGATATTCCTGATAGATCGACGAATACACGTTGTCCAGGACATATTTGCGGATATCGGTTTCTGCGCCATGCAGCGTCAGCCCTTTGCTGGTCTTGCCGATGATTTTCAACTGGTACGCTTCGATTTCCTCTCGCAGTTTTTTCAAATCGCTCATCAGCGTCGTGCGTCCCACATTCATCTCATATGCCAGCTCATCGGTCAACAGCGGTTCATCTGACCGCATCAGTCTGCCGAACATATAATCCATGCGGTTTCGCGCAGAATTGAGAAATTCATCCGCCTGAATCATTTCAGAAAAGATTTCACGGAAGCGCTCCATCTGAAAGATACGCAGGCTGTATTTTCCCTGCACGCCATCAATGACAGCACAATTCTCCAATATCTGATTGATCTGTTTGATGTCATTCCGTACCGTGCGTTCACTCACGCCCAACCGGGAGGCCAGAGCACTGACTGTGATCTCCGGTGTTTTGCGCAATAATTGCAGCATATTCGCAATGCGGTTATCGCTAAACAAATTCTTCACCTTGTCAGTACCCCTTCCTTCTTTTATCAGCCGCGTGACTTGCCTCCGGAAATATTGATCGTCGTACCTGCGATGTAGCTTGCACGGTCAGACACCAGATAAGCGACCAAATCGCCAACCTCATCCAGCTTGCCGTCACGTCCCATCGGAATAACTTTGCTGTAGTCGGTGGATAGATCCTCCGGCTTGCAGCCGCGGGTATATGCCAGCGCTTCGTTGTATGCCGGTGTACGCAGGCCGGTCGCTTCCATAATGCCCGGCGCACACGCCAGAACGCGGATGTTATACTTGCCAAGCTCCTTTGCCCACGAACGGGTAAAGCTGTCTACCGCACCTTTGGTTGCGGAATATGCGGACTGTCCCTGTGAGCCTTCCTTGCCGGACTCCGAGGACATATTGACGATAACGCCCTTGCCCTGCTTGAGCATTTGTTTTGCACAAGCCTGTGCACACAGGAATACGCCCTTTACATTTACGGCAAACATCTTGCCGAACGATTCGTCATTCAGCTCATACTGCGGCTTTTCACCGGCAACATCGACCAGAAGCCGCGGCAGGTTAATGCCTGCATTGTTCACCAGCGCGTCAATCCGTCCAAACTTTGCAACGACTGCATCTGCCATTGCCTGTACGCTTGCGCTGTCCGTTACATTGCACTGTACACAGTAAGCGCCATCCATTTCAGCACCTGTTTCAACATTCATGTCGACAATGACTGCCTTTGCGCCAACCTTTACCAGCGTATCCACAACATGCTTGCCGATACCCGATGCGCCGCCAGTGACAATAACAACCTTGTCCTCCAGTTCCAACCAGCTTTGATTCATTGAAGTCTCCTCCTCTTTTTGTTTTGACCATCCCGCAGATTTTGTTTTGCGCTCTGATCTTTTCTGTGCCTTTATTTTAAGTCGGAAACCGTCACAATTTAATGCTACCTTTTGCAGCCGGTTGGAAATGTATTGGTTCACTCGTTTTCCGCGCGTCGGAAAAACCATGCATCATTGTCAATTCCGCGCAATAAATCTCTTTTACTTTTGTGCACTCTGCACTTGGCACTTTACTTTTATAAATTATTTTATAAATTTATTTCTATTATAAATTACTGTTACAGTTTGTCAATTTGGCATTTTAGACAAATATTCTCGTGATTTTTTGGCATGTATACGTGCAAACAAAAAACTCCCTGACACGCGGATCACGGTGATCCAACGGTCAGGGAGACCTATATTACGTAAGATTATGCTTATATCAGGTACGCCTTAGTCGCGGTCAAAAATTTCGCGGTCAAATTCGCCTTCCTGCTTCGCAACGATCAATGCTACCAGCACATCATCAATAACATTCAGGGTTGTACGGAACATACCGGAGAACCAGTCAATACCAGACAGCAGTGCCACGCCTTCAATCGGAAGTCCAATCGTAGGAAGTACGATCGCCAGTGCAACCAGACCGCCTCCCGGTACGACAACAGTGCCCAAGGTAGCCAGTGTGGACATAATAACAACAACAAACTGCTGCTGGATACTCATTTCTACACCAAAGAACTGTGCAACCGTCAGGCATGCCAGCGCCAGATACAACGCCAAACCATCACTGTTCAATGACATTCCCAACGGATTGATGAGACGGGATACACGCTTGCTGATGCCGATCTTATTTTCCGAATCCGCCATCTTTGTCGGCAGGGTGACGGCAGAAGAAGTAGTTGTGAACGCAACAACACCCATATTGGTCAGCTTCTTTGCCAGACGAAGCGGGCTGACCTTAACATATGCAGAAGTCAGCGTAATGAATACAGCCAGAATGACAATTGCGCATACAGCAAAGGTCGCGAGGAACTTTGCCAGCGGCAGGATAACAGCCAGACCATAATTACCGATCGCCCAGCCCAGCAGGGAGAAGATACCCAACGGAGCTATCTTCATAACCAGCTTGATAACCGTCAGCAACACCTGATTGATTGCCTTGACGCCTTCCAGGATCTTATTATTTCCATCGGTTTCCGACAGGAGGCTGACTGCCAAACCTGCCAGCAGTGCAAATACAATAACCTGGATCGTATTGCCGTCAGCAATAGACGCAACAATGTTGCTCGGGAAAAAATTCGTGACAATTTCCGCCAGCGTCTGGTCAGAACCGGTGATTTCCGTTGTCAATTCTCCTGTAAAATTGATACCAGAACCCGGTCTTACGATATTGGCTCCAATGATACCGACTGTTCCAGCGATCAATGTTGTGCAGGCAAATCCAATGAATGCCTTGCCGCCCAGCGCGCCGATCTCCTTTCTCTTCAGAGAACCGACGGCTTCGATAACAGAACCCATAACCAGGACAACAACGGTCATCTGAATCAGGCGCAGAAAAATATCGCCAATAAATTTAACCGATACCATGACATTCGGTATAATCAATCCCGCAATGATACCAAGGATCATTGCAAGAAAAATCTGGAATGTACTGTTTTTTAGGAGTTTGTTCATATCAATCTTCCTTTCATCAATTTGTCCGCAACATATATTTTGTTGCAAACAGAAAGGGACCCCAAAAACTTCCGTCTTTGGAGTCCCAATATCAATATGTAGTTATTATATCGATAGGATACGACAAAAACAATTTGCAGATTCGACAAATCTTTCTGCTATTTCCCTGTCTTTATCGTAATATTTGTCAATTTCACCTTTTTTGATCAATATCCAACTACCTTTACCGCCCAGTGATCTGGTATCTCTGATATAGTTTTCCGCCGAGCCACGCCATCAAAACAATGGCAACGGGATACACAAGAAACATCATCTGCCAGCTGGTCAGATACTGTCCCAGAATATAGAACAGCCGGTCATCTGTCAGGAACCGATCCGGCAGCGCCTGGGGCGGAAGCAGCGCATACAATCGGGATATCCAGCCCAACGCATACGGCGGCTGCCCAATCAAGCATAAAAAGAATACGCCTACCATAATTCCCAAAACGGCAACGCTGTTTTTCAACAGCTTGACCAGGAACATGGAAAGTACGCTGTACAGCACAGCCAGTACCAGCGTCAGCCCCAATACCATCAAAACTGCCTGCCCGACCGTCATCGTCCACGAGCATTCCAGCCCAACCATCTGCATACACGCGTCAAAGCCATCTGCGCCATATAACCACAGGCTCAACGCACAGCAGACGACCTCCAGCAGAACGGCGGATATCACGCCAAACGTAACGCCTGCCAGCAGCTTGGCGCCATATAGCTTCTGCTTTCCAAACCGGCTGCATAAAATCAGCTGGTCTGTTTTGCGCGTGTGCTCCTCCGCAAATACGCTTGGCAGGCAAATGGCAAGCAGAAACAAGAGCAGCATATTCAGCATAGAGCCGCTGGACAAAATGGTAATCAGTCCATCGCTATACTGCCACTTGTAGGGAGAAATCTCCGCTTCCTTTTGCTCCCAGTACGCTTTTTCCCCATCGGTAAGGCATTGGAAATTCCACAAACGGTGGACTCCATCGATCCGCTCCTGATACATACCGGCGGCATCCGAGGCGTATGCCTTGTCATTATCTCCATATAGCCCCCATAGATACTCATAAAGCCCTTCATACTTCCCTGCTTCCTGCTCGGAGGTGTCAATGGCTGTACGCATGTCGTCCAGCATATCGTCGTCGATCAGCCTGCCGGAAATCGAGCGGGAATTCTCCGCGTGCTGCTGAAACCACGCATAGCCCTTGACCTCTGTATCATCGTCCTCATAGTTGCTGAACATCACATCGCCGACAATCACAACAGCGGACAGAATCACCATGACCGCAAGCACGATTTTCGTGATGCGCCGCCGCCATATCTTTTTCAGTTCCCACACATATAGATCGGAAAATGTACTCATTCCAGTCCCTCCTCGTCAAACTCTGCCAAATAAAACGTTTCCAAATCACCCTTCGAATCATCCCATGCACCGTTATAAATAATCTGTCCATCCTTCATCATGATAACTGTGTCTGCAATATGCTCCAGATCAGATACGATGTGCGTGGATAGCAGTACAATATTTTCTTTTCCCAGCTCAGCAATCAGCTTACGAAATCGGACGCGCTCCTTTGGATCGAGTCCAGCGGTCGGCTCATCCAGAATTAAGACCTTCGGCTGGTTCAGTAGTGCTTGTGCAATGCCAAGCCGCTGCTTCATGCCGCCAGAATAGGTCTTGACCTTCTTTTTCGCATTCTCACTAAGCCCGACCAACTCCATCAGCTCTTTGCTGCGGCGTTTTGCCTTCTGCCTGTTTAATCCCTTCAGCGCCGCCATATAAAGCAGGAAATCCATACCGGTGAAATCCGGATAATAACCGAAGTCTTGCGGCAGATAGCCAAGCACGGTACGGTATTCCTCTGTAGAGACATCATAACCGTCCAGTGTGACGGTCCCGCTCGTCGGCTTTAATATGCCGCACAGCATCCGCATCAGCGTTGTCTTTCCAGCCCCGTTCGCTCCGAGCAATCCGGTGACCCCTGGTCGCAGGTTCAGGCTCAGACGGTCCACTGTAATTTTATTTCCGTACTGCTTTGTCAGCCGGTCTACTTTTAATTCCATGTCAATTCCTCCATATGTGAGATATAGCCTGCACCTTCCCGCAGCATGATTGCTACCAAAAACAATGTCAAGCAGATGCAGGTAGGTAAGCGAAAGAGCACCGTTGTCAGCTCCGGTAGCATATCCATCACGATGCACAATACGCTGACCAAAGCCGCAACCCCAACGCAAGCATACATATTTTCCCTGACATGCCAACGGCGAATGATGTAAAGATCACAAAATGCCGTCAGGCTATACGGGCAAAGGATATAGAAGCCGGTTTGTACTGCTGTCAGCTGTCCCCAACTGCTGAGTACAGGGGCGATCAACACCATGAGCAACAGATTCTCCAAGCCCAGAATACTCAATCTTGCCAATGTTACAGCTTTTAAAGAGAATCGAGAGGCACGCTCCAGCTCATCCATACCGTAACGAACAGAACGATTCATTTCCGTGATGGTAGAGAGCGCTGCAAACGGCAGCAGAGCGGAAACCATCCAGACAGCCTGTCGGTCTGCCTGCCAAACCAGTACAAGCGCCGCCAGAAAAATCCCCGCGGAAAGTATCCATCCCCACGGGCTGATATAGCCCAGCTGTGAGCACACAAAACCCAAGAGTGTCATCTGGGAATCCTCTATGCGATCCAGAAAAGCCTGTTTCCCTTCCGCTTTTGGAGGCTGATATGCCGATTTTAGCGCCTGCTTCAGCTGTTTATCCGTCATAAAAATCCCTCCGATCTAATATCTTTTTCAATTGCTTCAATGCCTTTTTCTCCTGCCGATAGACCGCAAAACGAGACAGATTCAGGATTGCGGCTGCCTGTGCTGCAGAAAGCCCGTTTGTGTAGCGCAGGAATAACAATTCCTGTTCCTTTTCCGGCAGTTGCTGCAGTGTCTGTTCCAATGCAATCGTTGTTGTCTGCGTTTCTGTATTGTCCGCAAATAGCATCTCCTCTTTCATCTCCAATGGAAGCTCTGTCTTTTTTCGAAAGTGGTCATAGCAGAGATTCCGTGCAATGGTGTAAAGATACGACGTCTGCTTTCCAATTTCTTTATAGCTGTGTGATTCCAGAAACCGAAGGAATGTCTCCTGCGTGATATCTTCAGCAGTCTGTTGGTGTTTTGTTTTCATGTAGCAATACCGGTATAGTTTGTCATACATTTCTTCTGTGTCCATGAACACGCCGTTTGACCTCCTTTCAATTTATATAACGGATGTGCATGCGATTTTGTGCGGGTTCTTTGAAATAAAATAGAAAAACAAACACCAGAGGGTGAATTGCACCCCATTTGTTAGACAGTATGATATACTGGATAACAAGTGGGGTG
>JAUNWG010000029.1 GCA_030540435.1 Eubacteriales bacterium | reverse complement strand
TGTAGTAATGGTGTAGTACACACAAGATAACGTAATTTTTTGTTGTGTTTTTTCGTTTAATTTGCAACAAAAAGTTTGACAGGTGCATCCGTATGTGCTATACTGTAAGCGATGTAACCGAATTGTAATGTTTCAAGCGTATTTTTGTAACCTGATCTTTCGTGAATACGGTGTGCATCCTGTTGTTTGACATGAATTGCCATACGTGTTATACTGGATACATTGCGTGTTCGCACGAAGATTATTATTGTAAAGGAGATAATTTTATGTCAGCTACTTCTAAAAAAGGCGCAGATGACAACATCCTCACATACAAAGGTCACCCGCTGATGAGACATGATAACATCATCTATTACGGCAGCATGAGCGATCGCTACATCATTATGATGCAGATCCTGGAAACCAAGACTGTGAAGGACCTCGAGGTTGCTACCCGTGTTGCTGTTCAGTTGCAGCAGACTTCCCCCAGCGTACGTCCAAAGGATCGCATTGTGAAAAAGACTGAAAAGGACGGTCTTTACACAGCACTCGACATCGCGGTCGTTTGGTTAAATCGCGCGCTGTCTGCCAAATAATCAAGCGAGTATTCAGGAGGTTTTTCACCATGATAGGTTCAAAGAAGATGAAATTTGCAATAACAACAGTCGCAGCGACTGCTGTTGTATGCACCGGTGCACTGGCTGCAAATGTAACTTGCACATCTGATGTTAATGTTCGCTCCGGTCCCGGTAATTCTTACTCTGTTCTTACCATGATGTCTAAGGGGCAGACCTCCGCTAATCTTGGTCAGTCTGGCAGCTGGGTCAAGGTTTCGGTAAACGGCAAGACTGGTTACGTATATTCCAAGTATCTCAGCAATGCTTCCGGCTCTTCCGCCTCCACTAACACAAATACAAACTCTGGTACGACAACGACGACCAGCACCTCCAAGACAGTCTATGTTACTGCTTCTTCGCTGAATGTTCGTTCCGGCGCTGGCACCAGCTACGGCGTAATCGGCGGTGTTGCAAACGGCAAGGCTGTTTCAGTTGTTGGTACTTCCAATGGATGGTACAAAATCAAGTATGGCAGTGGTTATGGCTACATCAACAGCTCCTATACTTCTTCTTCTGCTCCGAGCAGCAGCTCCACCGCTGCTCCGGCAGGCACAACCTCTCAGCCGACTACTTCCAGCTCGAAGGCAAAGACCATGTACAGCACAACAGCTGGTCTGAATGTCCGTTCCGGCGGCGGTTCTTCCTACTCTGTTATTGGCAGCCTCTCTCGTGGTCAGGCAGTCTCCGTTGTTGATTCCTCCAGCTACTGGTACAAGATTAAGTACGGCAATGGTTATGGCTATGTAGGCTCCGGATACCTTTCTTCTTCCAAGCCGTCTGCTGCAAATACCAACACCAATACATCCTCTAATTCCGATTCTACATCAAGCGTTTCTTCCGGCAGCATTACTTCTGTTGCGAGAGGTCTGCTGGGTTGCTCGTATTCTTACGGCGCAACTGGCCCAAGCTCCTTTGATTGCTCTGGTTTTACACAGTATGTATATGGTCGCTGCGGTATTTCCATTCCGCGCACCTCTTCTGCACAGTATGCAAGCTCGACACATATTTCCAAGTCTGAGCTGCGCGCAGGTGATCTGGTATTCTTCTCAAATGGCTCGTCTGGCGGTTCTGTCGGACATGTGGCAATCTACCTCGGTGATGGCATGATTATCCATGCAGCGAACTCAAGCACCGGCGTTTGCACGACTAGCCTGAATAGTTCATACTATTCCAGCCATTACATTGGCGCAGGTCGTTACTAATTAAATGAAAAATATTGCCCGGCTGGATTTCCAGCCGGGCTTTGTTGCGTCTATAGCTTTTTATCAAGATATTCAACAACACCTTTGAGTGCATCGTGGTTGTTATCCGGTACAACAACATCAACTGTCTCCAGCACGTAATCACGCGCATTTTTCGGAGCAAAGCTGATACCCGCGCTGTTCAGCATAGGAAGGTCATTTTGGCTGTCTCCAACGGCGCAGATAAGCTCCGGCTTCACACCAAGATATTCTGCTACCTTGCGCACACCATCGCCCTTGTGACCGCCCTTGCAGGTCATTTCATAAAAGACCGGTGTAGAAAATGTCAGATTGAAAAACTCCTTCATCGGTTCAACAAACTGGCGTACCGGCTCCATCTCCTCCGGCGTACCAGTGAAATTGATCTTCCCCCATAGGTTTGTCGGCTCCGGAATATCATCCAGCGCAATCATTTTGTATGGGATGTCCAAATTAATAAAATGCTCCCATGTAACTTCATTCAGATTGCAGACATATGATTTGTCTAAAAGAAACACTTCAATGCCAATGTGTGGAAATTCCTTCATGACGCGTCGTGCAAGCTCCTTTGCACGGTCGTCAAGCCCTTCCATATACACAATGGTTTCCGTGCTTTCATCGCACAGGATCGCGCCATTCAAGTACACGCTCGGCGCATTGCATGGCAACAGCGGACGATATGCTGCCGTTGCCGGACGGGTACGTCCGGTTGCCAACGAAAAATATCCTCCGTTCTGTGTAAAATAATTCAGCGCTTCAATGGTTTCCTTCCCGATTTTACGGTTATCATCCAAAAGCGTTCCATCCATATCGGATGCAATTAAAATACCGTCAAATTTCCCCATATTGATTCCTCAATTTCTGTAATACCGTTGTAAAGTATTCCGGCAGCGGCGCTTCAAAGGTCATTTTCTCACCGGTTGTCGGATGTTCCAACGTCAGCGCGCCGGCATGCAGGCATTGCCCGCCCAGCTTCCATTTGTCCTTAGATGGCCCATAGAGCGGATCACCGATGATCGAATGCCCGATGTGTGCCATATGTACACGAATTTGATGCGTACGTCCGGTTTCCAGCAGGAAAGTCATATACGCATACCCTTGAAAGTGTTCCAAAACCTCATAATGCGTAATCGCTTCACGTCCGCCCGCCACCACAGCCATCTTCTTGCGGTCTGTGTGGTGGCGGGCAATTGGTGCACAGATCGTGCCGATATCCTCACGTGGCACGCCGTAGACAACAGCATAATATCGCCGCCCTGCGGAATGCACTTTGATCTGCTCTGCCAGCGATTGGTGCGCACGGTCATTCTTTGCAACGACAAGCAGGCCGCTGGTATCCTTATCAATGCGATGGACGATACCGGGACGTATTTCACCATTGATACCAGACAAGCTGTCGCCGCAATGGTACATCAAAGCATTGACCAACGTCCCATTCCAGTTACCCGGCGCTGGGTGTACCACCATGCCACGCGGTTTATTGACAACCACAATATCTGCATCCTCATATACAATGTCTAACGGGATGTTTTCCGGCTCAATTTCTACTTCCTTTGGTTCCGGCAGTTCGATTAAGATTACATCTCCAACAGCAGCCTTGGTATTTTTCTTTACCGGCTTGCCGTTGAGCGTAACACATCCGTTTCCCATCAGGTTCTGGATCGCAGAACGTGTCAGTTCCGGCAGCTGTTCGCTGAGCAGCTTATCGATGCGCTTTCCTGCGCTTGATTCTGTTATGCTGACTTGCTGCTTCATTTTTTCTCCACTTCATCCGCTTCATCCGCATCCTTGTGCAGGAACAGGTAATAGACTGCAAACAGTACAACACCAACAGTGACATAGATATCTGCAATATTAAACACTGGAAACTGAATGAAGCGCACCTCAATCATATCTACAACATAGTGGTGCACCACACGGTCGATCACATTGCCAACCGCTCCGGCTGAAATTACGAGCAGACTGAATTTACCCAAAACATGCTGGATACGATTCGTATGTAATGCGTAGAAAATGCCACACAAGATCACAACAGCAAGCAGAACAAACAGCCAGATTTGATTTTCCAAAATACTGAAGGCAGCGCCACGATTTTCCACGTAGGTCAGCTGTAACACACCCGGAATCAGCGGAATGCTGCCTACAGGTGCCAGCATGGTAATTGCCCAATATTTGACTACCTGATCGACCAAAACCATCACACAGATAGCGAGCAGCGACATAATAACAGTCATAAGAGGACAGTCCTCCTTTCAAAGTAAAATGTCCGTTTTTCATGTATCGTCCATTTTTCTTTACCCAAAGAGAGGCAGAGGATGTATCCTCTGCCTCAGAATGTCACGGCTTCACAGCCTTTATTTGCTGAGAACAGCAGCGCAGCGTGCACACAGGCACGGATGCTCTGTGTTTTCACCAACAGTCGGATCATAGATCCAGCAGCGTGCACATTTCTCGCCTTCCATATGGCTGACAGCAATCTTCATGCCGCCAAGTGCTTCATAGGAATCGCCTTCGCCCTCGCCGGTCTGAACTGAAACAGCAGAAACAATGCACAGCTTTGCAAGGTCCTGACCACAGCCTTCGAGGAAGTCTTTGCCCGCCTCAGAGGTGGTAATGACAACCTTTGCCTCCAGCGGCTTGCCGATCAGCTTGGCACCGCGCGCCTGCTCCAGCGCCTTATTGACATCATCGCGCACAGCAATAATCTTGTCCCACTTGATGGACGCAGCATCGTCAAATGCCAGCGCTGCATCATACTCCGGCATATCATTAAACAGGACATTGCGCAGATCGTCGCTGTCTTTGTGCGGCATTGCCTGCCAGATCTCATCCGCGGTAAAGCAGAGGATCGGTGCCAGCATACGCACCAGTGCATCAAGAATATGGTAGATCGCAGTCTGTGCAGACAGACGGCTCACGCCGTCATCACAGTACAGACGATCTTTGATAACATCCAGATAGAAGTTGGACATATCAACCACACAGAAGTTATGGATCGCATGTGTGACGGAATGGAATTCATAGTTGTCATACGCAGCGCGGACACGACCAACCAAATCATTGCACTTCATCAGCGCCCACTTATCCAGCTCCAACAGCTGGTCATACGGCAGCATCTGGTCGACAGTATAGCCATTCAGGTTGCCCATGATATAGCGTGCTGTGTTGCGGATCTTGAGATAGTTCTGGGACAACTGCTTGAACATCTTCTTGGAGATCTTCATGTCCACACGGTAATCTGCGGAAGATACCCACAGACGCAGGATGTCTGCACCATACTCCTTGGTGATATCCTGCGGGCTCATACCATTGCCCTTGGATTTGGACATTTTCTGACGCTCTTCGTCGACGATCATGCCGTGTGTAATAACTGTCTTATACGGTGCAGTGCCCTTGGTAGCAATTGCAGTCAGCATCGAGGACTGGAACCAGCCGCGGTACTGGTCATTGCCTTCCAGATAAACGTCAGCCGGGTAGGTCAGATCGTCGCGCTCGTCCATAACAGCTGCATGGCTGGAACCAGAGTCAAACCAGACATCCATCGTATCGGTTTCCTTGGTAAATTCATTACAGCCGCACTCGCACTGTACATCATCCGGCAGGATCTCGTTTGCGTCCATGTCAAACCACGCACTGGTACCATGCTGGCGGAACAAATCGGCTACGACAGAAATCGTTCTCTCATTGACGATCGGCTTGCCGCACTTCTTGCAGAAGAAAATCGGAATCGGTACGCCCCAGGTACGCTGACGGGAAATGCACCAGTCAGAACGCTCCTGGATCATAGAGGTCATGCGGTCCTCACCCCATGCCGGGATCCACTTGATATCATGGCACGCTTTGACTGCATCATCCTTCATCGCGTCGACAGAGCAGAACCACTGCTCAGTTGCGCGGAAGATGATCGGATTCTTGCAGCGCCAGCAGTGCGGATAGCTATGCTCAATCGTCTCCACCGCCAGCAACGCATTCTGCGCCTTCAGGTCTTCCAGGATAACCGCGTTGGTCTTTTCATAGTACATACCAGCATATTTGCCGGCATCCGCTGTTGCATAGCCCTTGCTGTCAACCGGAACGATCATCGGGATTTCCGGATACCGCTGGCAGACGATAAAGTCATCTGCGCCAAAGCCCGGTGCAGTGTGAACACAGCCCGTACCGGCATCCAACGTAACATGCTCGCCAACGATAACCAGCGATTCACGGTCCATCAGCGGATGCTGCGTAGTTACATATTCCAGTTCAGAGCCAATGATTGTTCCGACAACTTCATAGGATTCAATGCCTGCGGCAGCTGCAACCGACGAAATCAGGTCTGTAGCCAAAATATAGATATCGCCGTTCGGAACCTTAACGAAGGAATATTCAAAATAAGGATTCAGGGAGATCGCAAGGTTGCCCGGCAGTGTCCATGTTGTGGTTGTCCAGATAACGAAGTATACGTTCTCTGTTGTGCCCAGAACAGCGCTGATCTTGCCCTTGTCGTCCTTTACTGCAAACTTAACATAAATAGACTCACAGGTTGCATCCTTGTATTCGATTTCCGCCTCAGCCAGCGCGGTCTCATCATGCGGGCACCAGTAAACCGGCTTCAATCCCTTGTATATATAGCCCTTCTTTGCCATCTCGCCAAAGACCTCGATCTGCTTTGCAACGAAGTCATTGGTCAGTGTCAGATACGGATTCTCCCAGTCGCCGACAACACCCAGACGCTTGAACTGCTCGCGCTGTGTATTGACATGCTCCAGTGCAAATTCCTTACACTTTTCACAAAATTCCTTGTTGCTGACCTTATGGCGGTCCAGACCAAACGCAGCAATCGCCTGACGCTCGATCGGCAGGCCGTGGGTATCCCAGCCCGGCACATACGGCGCCTGATAGCCAGTCATATTTTTATATCGAATGATAAAGTCCTTGAGGATCTTATTGAGCGCGTGACCCAGATGCAGATTGCCGTTTGCATACGGAGGGCCGTCATGCAGAATAAACAAGGGCTTGCCCTCGTTTTTCTTCATCAATGTATCATAAATGTGATCCTCTTCCCACTTTGCCAGAAATTCCGGCTCGCGCTTGGGAAGCCCTGCGCGCATCGGGAAATCCGTCTTAGGAAGATTGATGGTCTTGTTGTAGTCCTGCGGCATTGAACCGTGCTCCTTTCTAACTTTCGGTACTGCCTCTTTCCAGCACCGATCCGCCAACGGGCGGGATATATCGCAAACAGCGCAAGCGCTGTTTATCGTCAAAAATTAAAATGAAAATGTTTTCGTATCGTCTGCCGAACCGCTCACTTCTACGGTGAAGGCAGTCTCCTCCATACCATTTTTCGATACTGTACGCTTCGCCTCCGAGCGCTGTGCATCAGCAAAAATACGGCGGATATCCTCCGGTATTTCTGTGCCCTGCGGCTGCCTGCGTTCCTGTGGCGGCTCCGGCTCAACCGGACCTTCCACACGACTTTCCATCGTTTCACTATGTACCGTATGGTCGGAAATCGATGTAAACTCCAGACCAATCTGATCCGGGATCGCCGCAATGCGGTCGCTCTGCTCGCGAAATGCACGCGTCATCCTATCGATAAAAACGGCGCATTCGCGCTGTGCCAGCCGCAGGCGCGCCTGCTCCTGTGAGAGCTGAATCTGATATTGGCGCATCAGTGCTTCACACTGACTATTCGCATCTGTCTTCATCTGCTCCGCTTCTGTACGGGCGCGACGAAGTGTTTCCTCCGCTTCTGCAGAGGCCTTTTTTGTCGTCTGCTCCGCGATGTTCTGCGCCGATGTGAGCGCCTGCTTGAGACCGCCCTCAATCCGGCGGTATTCTTCAATCTTATCAACCAGAACCTTTAGCTTGGCACGCAGCTCTGCATTTTCCTTTTCAAGCGCCTCCATGTCATCCGCTGCCTCATCCAGCAGTGCATCCACGCATTTTGTGTCATAGCCGCCGAACATGGCCTTTTCAACGGTATACTCCCGTATTTCCTTGGAACTTAACATGCTGACCTCCTGAAGCCCGACCAAATAACGCCGCCGGGAAATAACTGGAAAATGGCCGGGCATACGGACCCGGCCGAATGACCCTGCAAAAAACAGAGATCAATACATCAAAGACGACAGAAAGCTCTGTAGGATGAGCAGGATCATAAACGCCAGAAGCGGTGAAAAATCCACCGGCATCGTGCGCAAAGAACTAAATCGGCTGAGCAGACTGCGGCATGGCGCAACCATTGGTTCGGTAACGGCATACAGCAGTTCACCGATGCGGGACTGCTGCACCTGCGGGAACCATGATACGAGCGCCCGGAAAACCAAGAGCCACTGCAACAGATTCAGCAGACGGATTGTAAAATAAGCAATCATCATAATTATATGCTTTTCATCCTTTTAACTGTAATGCTGGAAAATCAGAATTTCATCCCGCTGTTTTCCAGCTCACTGATAAGATCATCACCCATAATCTCTACGTCCAGCGGGGTGATCAGATAAGTGTCGCTCGCAACACGCTTGATCTTGCCCTCGATGGCATAGGTAACACCGCTGAGAAAGTCCAGCATACGCTTGGAAACATCCTTATCCGTTGATTCCAGATTGAGCACAACGGTCATCTTATTCTTCAGATGATCTGCGATGTCGGCAACATTGTTAAACTGGTCTGCCTTTACCAGCACAACTGCCAGCTTGGTCGTTGCGCTGATATTGACCACTCTATTATTTCTGCGCGGCTGAACCTGCATCTGCGGCGCCTCTACCGGGGCAGAAGCTCTGACAGGCTCCGAGCGGTTGTAATAAGACGAATCAGCAGACTCCTCCGGCTCCAACGGCTCTTCGTCCATATCAAAGTCGTCATCATCTACATCGCCGCTTACCCAGCGCTTAAAGTCATTCACTAATCCCATTTTCTGCTTCCTCCTGAATGGAACAATTCTTACAAAGTAAATCAATAATGGCGAGCACCGAAAATTGCTGTGCCCAGCCGGACAATGTTTGCCCCACAGGAAATTGCCTCTGCGTAATCAGCGCTCATTCCCATCGACAAGAAGTCCATGGTGATATTATCGTATTTTTTCGCCGATATGTCAATAAATAGTTGAGACATTCTGTCGAAATAAAGAGTTTTTTCTTGATTTGGCTGCGGTTTTGGCGGAATTGCCATCAGTCCGCGGATATGTACATGCTCCATTGCAGCGATCTCTTCCGCAGCAGAAAACAGCTCGTCCGGGTCGATGCCCAGCTTGCTCTCTTCCCTGCCAATGTTGACTTCCAGCAGGATATCCTGACAAATTCCTGCCTTCGCAGCCTCCTTATTGATTACGCGCGCCAGCTTTACCGAGCTGACGGATTCGATCAGAGCAACCTTTCCAATCAGATATTTTACCTTGTTGGATTGCAGCGTACCGATAAAGTGAAGCGGACAGCCGTCATAAGCATGCTGTTCATACTTTTCCAGCAGCTCCTGTACGCGGTTTTCGCCGCACACATCCACCCCGGCCTCTACCGCAGCACGTACACGCTCTGCATCATTCATCTTCGTCGCTGCAACCAGCGTGATATCCTCCGGCTTTCTGCCGGAGGCAATTGCCGCTTCTGCGATCCGCTGCCTGGCCTCTGTGATCTTCTGTATTATTTCATTGCGTTCTGCATCTGTCATTTCATTACCTTCTTGTCATCCAAATCTTTTGCTTGTACAACAATGTCATCCCCGACCACCAGAGAATCATTGCCGGTGACATTTTGCTTTACAATATAAAAATCATCGCCCTCGAACAGCTTTTCAATCGTTTTGTAATGGGCAACGGAGTTTGACATCACATACACGCCCATTTGCTCGTCCTCCATGCGGACAGCGGATTTTGGAACCTTCAATCCGGAATAGGACGCCACGATGACCGTTGCCACCTGCTTGCGCATGGAGATCAGGTCTTCATTCATATCCTGCGATTTAAAGATCACAAGCGTGTAATCATTGTCGGTATCATCACGAATCGCTGCTACGGTCGCCTGTACATCCTGGCTGACCTGTGAAAAGCGCAGCTTTACCGTATTCCCCTGCTCCAAATGAGCCGCTTCCGCATCCGAAACCTTTGCCGCAAAATACCATACATAGCCTGATATCACTTTGCCTTTGCCAACAGAAGCAGACTTTTTGCTGTCGATAAGCTTGTCCATTGAGGAAAGCGTCAAATCTTCAATGACGTCCGGTGTCAGCACCGTTTCATAGCCATCGATGGACTCACAGAAATATCCTGCATATTCTGATGTGATGTCAGATGTACTGCCGTCCAGCTTCGCTTCCAGCGACGCCGCCTGCGCCTGCAGGCTGGAGATTTCCGACTCCACATCGTCACTGCCCTTGAGCAGTGAGCCGCTTTTCAGTGAAAGCTGACGCAGCTCCGAGGTGAGCGAGGATATCTGTCCGAGGTTTGCGCCCTCTGCTTCCTCGCTGATCGCGTTCATCTGCGCAATGATTTTCTGATTCAGCAAACTGGAATTGGTGATCGTTGCGGAAACCGACCGCAGCGTTTCCAGCTGGGAAATATTGTCCTGGATATTCTTTAGCTCACGGCTGACCGTCAGTGCGTCCTCGTCTTTATATTCTGTAATCAGTGACGCGCCCTTTGCAACCTTATCACCGTCAGAATAATTATATTCCACCGTGTCGCCCTCTGCAATATCCATCACCTGTTCGTCACGAATAAAATACCCGGTCGTGGAAAAGGAATCATCCATAGAAACCTGCGCCGCTGTTGTTGTTTTCACCGGATTGTAATGATTCACCGCAATATTCAGCACGCCATATACCAGAATCAACCCAAACACAACAATTGGAACACGGAGCGCTTTATTGATTTTTATTTTGCCGATCTGCCAGACATGGCTCGAACGGCGCGAAGATTTTCTCCGGAAATCCGGAGGCCATTTGAATGCCATAGAAAATAACTCCTATCGGCAGGCAGTTTATACAGCGGCCGTATCCCTCCTGCCGCACAGCTCCAGCTTTCTCTGTGGAATAACAGTAGAAATCGCATGCTTGTAAATCATCTCTTGCTTGCCGTCACAGTCAAACAAAATAATAAATGTATCGAAGCCGCGTACGATGCCGCGGAGCTGAAAGCCGTTGGTCAAAAATACGGTCAGCGGCACCTTTTCCTGCCGCGCCTTATTCAAAAAGGTGTCCTGTAAATTGATTTCACTTTTCATTATAAAGCAATCCTCCCGAAATGTATAGATACTTTCAATATGGTACACCCCAAGCAGTCAAAATTTCTGTCGCTTGGTGGAGAATTGCTGAAAATTCATCGGGAGAATTGTAATACAGCCAGTTGACGCGCGAATCGCGCCGCAGCCACGTCAGCTGCCGCTTTGCATAATTGCGCGAAGCCCGCTTGAGTGTGTCGAGACAGTCCGAAAGAGATGCCTCCCCGCGCAGAAACGGAACAAGCTCCTTATAGCCGATCGCCTGCGCCGCCGTGCCGGTCAGTTTCCCATCTTCCAGCAGACGACGCGCTTCTTCAACCAGCCCCATTTCCGCCATGCGGTCGACGCGGCTGTCAATACGGTCATACAGTGTCTGCCGTTCGCTTGGACACAAGGCAAACAAAATCGCATCATACTTCGGCTCCGGACGCTTGTTGCGCCTGTTCAGTTCTCCAATCGTCATGCCAGTCTGCTCATAGACCTCCAGCGCGCGGACCACACGCTTGACGTTGTTTTCATGAATGCGTTCTGCGGACTCCGGGTCTACAGCACGCAGCATCTCATGCAGGGCATGCGCGCCCTGCTCGCGGGCGATGGTGTTGTATTTTTCCCGTGCCGCTAGGTCCGTCTCATCACCCGAAAAGGTACTTCCCTCAATCAGGGCGTCGAGATACAATCCAGTTCCGCCGCAGACAATTGGAATTTTTCCGCGGGATAAAATAGATTGCGCGCAGGCGTCCGCCAGCTGCTGATAGCGTGCCACGGAAAAGGTCTCTCCAGCTTCCGCCACATCAAACATGTGGTGCACGATGCCGTCCCGCTCAGCCATATCCGGCTTCGCGGTTCCGATGTCCATGCCGCGATATAGCTGCATGGAGTCCGAAGAAATGATCTCCGTATCCAGCTGCTTGGCAAGCGCAATGGACAATGCAGTTTTGCCGGACGCCGTCGGTCCGGCGATACAAATCAGCTTTGGCTTCATCACTGGTTCACCCGTTTAAACATTTTATCCAATTCATACTTCGTCAGACGGACCGTGACTGGTCTGCCATGCGGGCAGCAGGTCACATCCGGGTCAGACAGGACGCGGTCGCACAGCAACTGCAATTCCTCCATACTCGTCTGCATACCAGCTTTTATCGCGGCCTTGCAGGAAACAGTATGAATCAGATCATCCAGCTGGTCGGGCACCGGTGTGCGGCGGTCCATCAGCTTCTGCGCCATTTCAGACACCGTGATGGCAATATCTCCGGCATCCAGATATGCCGGCGCCTCCCGCACCGCAATGCTGTGCTGTCCAAACGGCTCTATCGCAAAGCCAAGCGCCTGAATTTGCTCCATGCCATCCAAAACGGCAGCATATTCTTCACCGGAAAGGTCTGCGACTACTGGCTGTAACAACACCTGTGTCGGAATATCCGCCTGCGGGCGCAGCTTGTTAAACAGGATGCGCTCATGCGCTGCGTGCTTGTCGATCAGGATCAGCCCGCTTTCATCCTCTGCCAAAATATAGGTTTCAAAGCAGCTGCCGATCACACGTGCACGCGGCTGGTCGGATGTCAGAGAATCAGTCGTTTCCGGCTGCTGGACTGCCTGCACCGGCTCCGCAACTGCCTTTTCTGGTCGTTCCTCCGCCGCAGAGAATGCGGTCTGCTGTGTCGGAACTTCCGGCATGATCGGAACGATCTTGGCCTTTTCCCTGTCTTCCTGCGGCATCCGCAGCACCTGCTCGTCGGTATCATCTACGTCAACAAACGGCTGGAAGCCACTGCGGCGTACAGGCGGCATCTGCGGCGCGCTGGAAGCGCGATATGCCGATGGGCTGTGCAACACGCTGTCCTGTGCAGATACGTCTGCCCGAATCGGACGGGACATCTTTGGAGCAGAGGCCCGCAACGGTTCACTCTTCGGTGTAGAAACTGTCGCCTGCGGCGGCAGTTCCGGCTGTCCTGCAGGAGCCTTTTGCTGCTTTGCCTCGATTTCCGGTATATTGTCATCTCCCGCCAGCGCATTTTTGCACGCCGCATAAACGGCGGAAAACACCTGCTTCTCCTGTGCAAATTTGACCTCCGTCTTCGCGGGATGGACATTGACATCCACCTGCCCCAGCGGCAGGTCGATACAGATGCAGCCATATGGGAATTTGCCGGTAATAATGCTGTTGCGGTATGCCTCTTCCATCGCCGCCTGAATCAGCTTAGACTTGATAAAACGTCCATTGACAAAGAAGTGCTGATAGGTGCGGTTGGCGCGCGGTGCATGCGGCTTGGAGATATAGCCCCAGACTTTCACACCGTTTAACTCCTTTTCCGGCACTTCGATCAGATTTTTTGACAGTTCCCTGCCAAAAACGCTGAAAACCGCATTTTTCAGACTGCCATTTCCGGGAGAATGAAAGACATCCTTTCCGTCGCGGATGCAGCGGAATGCGATTTCAGGATGGCTCTCCGCCGCGTGCTCCACAACAGAGGTAATGTAACCCGCTTCGGTAAAATCCTTTTTGAGGAATTTCATGCGCACGGGCGTATTGTAAAACAGGTCACGGATGACAAAGGTCGTGCCCTCCGGGCAGCCGGCAGGCTCGTTGACAGTAATCTTTCCGCCCTCCAGCATAAGATGTGTGCCCTCTACACAGCCATGCTGCTTCGTGAACAGGTCTACACGCGAAACTGCACAAATCGCTGCCAGCGCCTCGCCGCGGAAGCCCAGCGTACCAATGGCATGCAGGTCCTCCTGTGTGCGTATCTTGCTGGTCGCATGCCTGCGGAATGCAACCGGTGCATCCTCCGGCGCCATGCCGCAGCCGTTGTCGCAGATGCGCAGATAGGAAATGCCGCCATGCTCCAACTCAACCGTAATCTGCGTTGCACCAGCATCGATAGCATTTTCCACCAGCTCCTTGCACACTGACGACGGACGCTCTACGACCTCGCCTGCGGCAATCAAATCCGCCATATGAGAATCCAATTCATGAATCACTGCCATACGATATCCCTCCCTTCTGTCATTCGACCATCTTTTGCAGCTCATAAACGAGATTGAGCGCTTCGATCGGCGTCATGGTATTGATATTGACCGAACGCAGCTTATCCACAACCTCATCCGACTGCATACTCATCATAGAGATCTGCTCCTGCTCTGGCTCATCTGCCACCTCATGCAGGTCGATCTTCGGTGCATTTGCCTCCAAATCCTTTAAAATGCTCTTCGCACGGCGCAGCACCGGCTTCGGAATGCCAGCGAGCTTTGCAACCGCAATACCATAGCTGTCATCCGCACCTCCGGGTACGATCTTGCGCAGGAATGTAATATCATCACCGCGCTTTTTAACTGCGATATTGTAATTCTTTACGCCATCCAGCAGGTCTTCCAACGCGGTCAACTCATGATAATGCGTCGCAAACAGCGTGCGTGCACCGATTTTCTTGGGGGCTGCAATGTATTCCACAACGGCGCGTGCAATGCTCATGCCGTCAAACGTCGAGGTTCCTCGCCCGATCTCATCCAGAATGACCAAACTGAACCGGGTCGCGTGTGTCAGAATATCTGCAACCTCACTCATTTCGACCATGAACGTCGACTGCCCGCTGGCCAGATCGTCGGATGCGCCGACACGGGTAAAGACGCGATCGGCAATACCAATGCGTGCTTCCCGCGCGGGGACAAACGCCCCCATCTGCGCCATGATCGTAATCAGCGCGACCTGACGCATATACGTCGACTTACCCGCCATATTCGGTCCGGTGATAATGGCAACGCGGTTGGCCCGATCATCCAGCAGCGTGTCATTTGCAATAAACATCTTGTCCCGCAGCACGCGCTCCACAACCGGATGTCGTCCATCCTTGATATCAATGACTGAGGAATACTCTACCTCCGGACAGCAGTACTGATACACGTCCGCCACTTCTGCCAATGCGCAAAGCACGTCGGTCTGCGCCAGCGTCTGCGCTGTGATCTGGATGCGGTGTACAGCAGCGGCAATCTGCTCCCGCACCTCAGTAAACAGGTTGTATTCCAGCTCCACAATGCGCTCCTGCGCCTGCAAAACAGTATTTTCGTACTGCTTGAGTTCCTCCGTGATGTACCGCTCACAGTTCGCCAGCGTCTGCTTGCGGACATAGTGTGCAGGCACTTTGTCGGACATCAAGCGGGAAACTTCAATGTAATAGCCAAAGACACGGTTGTAGCCTACCTTCAGCTTCGGGATTCCGGTCGCTTCGCGCTCCCGCGCTTCGATCGCCAGAATCTCCCCTTTTCCCCCAGAAGCGATATCGCGCAGGCGGTCCAACTCATCGCTGTAACCCTCACGGATAAAGCCGCCCTCACGCAGGGAAAACGGCGGTTCATCCACGATAGCAATTTCAATCAGCTGCCTGATATCCTGCAGCTCATCCATGGATTCGCACAATATTTGCAGCATGGAAGCGCTGCACTGTGCCAGCTGTGCACGAATCGCCGGAACATGCTCCAGTGTCGCGCACATACTGCGCATATCACGGCAATTCGCCGTACCATAGACGATACGTCCGATCAGACGTTCAATATCGAACATCTGCCGCAGCTCTTCCGTCAGCGCACTGCGGCGCATCAGGTCGTCCTTTAATTCACCGACCGCCTTCTGGCGCTGTATGATCTGGTTTGGACTGCGCAGCGGCTTGCTCATCCACTGCCGCAGCAGGCGCGCGCCCATTGCGGTGCGTGTTTTATCCAATACCCACAGCAGTGAGCCTTTCTTTTCCTTAGTGCGCATCGTCTCAAACAGCTCCAGATTACGCCGCGCATTCAGATCAAGCTCCAGATACTGCCCCTGATGGTACAGCTGCAGTGTATCGATATTGGAAAGGTCGCATTTTTGCGTGTCCTCCAGATAGCGCAGCAGCGCGCCAACAGCGCAGATGATCGCCGGGTGCTCATCCAGCACCTCCTGCTCCAGTGCAGCAAACCGTGTGCGCACCAGTTCCATACACATCGCCGGCTCATATTCCGTTTCCGGCATACGCTCTACGCCGCATTCAATGTGCTCCGTGAGAAAGCGCATCAGCTGCTCACTGTCCGCTGCCGCTGGATCCACTAGTACCTCGCGCGGCAGAAAACGGCCCAGCTCGTTCATCGCATAAACGGTCGTATCGCTGCCGATCATATCAGTCGCCAGCATTTCACCGGTAGTAATATCCGCAAAGCACACGCCCACACCGACCGCGCCCAAATAAACGGATGCTATATAGTTGTTGCAGTTTTCATCCAGCATGGACGCTTCGATCACAGTACCCGGCGTAATCGTGCGGATGATCTCGCGCTTGACAAGGCCCTTTGCCTTTTTGGGGTCTTCCGTCTGTTCGCAGATAAAGACCTTATGTCCATTTTTGACCAGCTTGGCAATATAACTCTCACAGGAATGGAACGGAATGCCGCACATCGGTGCGCGCTCCTCCTGCCCGCAATCCCTGCCGGTCAGCACAAGATTCAGCTCTTTGGACGCGATCTTCGCATCGTCAAAGAACATTTCATAAAAGTCGCCCAGACGATACAGCAGAATGCCGCCGGGATTCGCATTTTTGATTTCAAAGTATTGCCGCATCATCGGCGTGAGTTCAGCCATGATACCCCTTTCGTGTAACTCTGCCGTACAGTGTACGCAGAGAGGTTTTCTCGATCTCTACATCGACAAAATCGCCGATCTGCAGGTCTTCCCCGCGGCACAGCACCAGCAGTCCGCCGTCCGTTCTGCCGCAATGGGTATAAACACCGTCTTTGCTGTTGGACAGCCCATCGATCAGGATATTCAGTTCTCTGTCCTGATACGCATCCTGCCGCTGCTGGTTGATGGACTCCTGCGTTTTTAGCAGACGGTTGAAGCGGTCCTTCTTTTCCTCCGACGGCGTACTGTCCGGCATTGTCGCTGCCGGTGTACCACTGCGCTTGGAATACAGGAAGGTATACAGCAGGTCATACTGTCCGCGCCGGACGACATCCAGCGTCTCCTGAAAATCTTCCTCTGTCTCACCGGGAAATCCGACAATAATGTCAGACGACAGCACGACATCCGGCATATACTGCCGCGCCTGTTCCAACAGCGTGAGATAGGCTTCCTTTGTATAGCCGCGGTTCATTCGTTTCAAAATGGCATTCGAACCGGACTGGAACGGAAGATGCAGCTGATGGGAAATATGCGTTCCATTTGCCATAGCAGCAAACAGCTTTTCCGACGCATCCTTTGGATGGCTGGTCATAAAACGCAGACGGTACTCTCCCGGCACAGCATCCAGCCGTGTCAACAGGTCTGCAAAATCTATGCCGATACCCAAATCCTTGCCGTAGGAATTGACGTTCTGCCCCAGCAGCGTAATGTCCTTATAGCCATCCGCCACCAATTGGCGCAGCTCCGCTTCGATGTCCTCCGGCTGGCGGCTGCGTTCTCTGCCGCGCACATATGGCACGATACAATAGGTACAGAAATTATTGCAGCCGTACATAATAGACAGCCATGCGTGGCAGCCCTCGTCGCGCTGCACCGGCAGTCCCTCTGCAATCTCCCCCTTTGGATCGCCGGAAATGTCGAAAATGCGTTTGCTGCCGCTCAACCGACGCAGCAGCAGTTCCGGGAACCGCCACAGCATGTGTGTGCCGAATACAATATCAACACGCGGATAGCTCTTTTTGATTTTTTCTGTGATATGCTCTTGCTGTACCATACAGCCGCACATACAAATAATTACATCAGAACGTGTATCCTTGATGTGGGTATACTGCCCCATGATACCGAAAACACGCTTTTCTGCGTGTTCACGCACGGCACAGGTGTTGACAACGATCACGTTCGCCAGCGCGGCATCCTGCGTGCGGGTATAGCCCATCTCGCACAGCATACCGGCAATGCGCTCTGTGTCCGCTTCATTTTGCTGACAGCCAAAGGTCTGGCAGTAGAACAGCGGCGCTTCCGGCAGGAGCGCGTTGCGTCGGCTGACCTGCTCCATGCAGTCCAGCTGATGGGCAATTTCCGCCTTTGGTACTTGTCTTGAAGTAAAATCTATCATAATTTGTTCACACATATTATCGAAATTCATTCAGCTGCTCGTCATAAACCATCAGATGATGATAATTTACGCCGTCCGGCTCAAACTGCGGCAGCTCACGAATGAGGGTCTTGGTAAGATATTCCGGACTGAGGTTATTGTTGCCTGCGCCGAGAATCGCATAAGCGCGCACGCAGTCGGTATCCTCCTCCAATGATAATCCACGGATATAGTCTTTTATATTGACTTCCTTCTCCCCACGCTTGGATTTTTTCATAATTAAAATCTCGTCGCGGGCAAACAGCGCATTTGCTGCCTCACAGAAATTCTCCGGCACGCCGTCGTCAAACTCCCATGTGATCTCAAATTTGGAATACGCAATATCGCGTACCTTGCGCCCTGCGCCGTTTTCAATGGAATAAATCTCCTGAATGGACAAGCCCGCCGGTGTAACCGCATTCATGCGTTCGACAGCATCTGCCGGGATTTCCTCCGCGGTACAGTTGAAGTCCAGAAACTCCCATTCACCGGAATAGCCGGTGGACAGCGGCAGCGCAATCGAAATATAAATGTGCTGATTGAACCCCTCGGTATACCACACCGGCAGATGCGCGCGCGCAATGACACGCTGCATACAGTGCATCAGGTCGAGATGTGAAATATAAGCCGCTTCCTCTGTTTTTGAGAAGCGCATACGTGCTTTAAACATGGCAGGCACATCCTTTCATCAGGCTGGCCGCACCGCAGCCTGCGCATTTCTCCAAGCAGGACGGTGTCGGCTCTGCGCGGCGGGAGCGTTCCCATTCGCGCTTGAGGTGCTCTTTGGTCGTACCACAGCCAATATGGTCCCACGGGAATACCTCATCCAGTGGGCGCTGGCGATTGGCGTAAAATGCCGGATCCACGCCGCAGGCGCGAAATGCATCCATCCACTTTTCCAGCGAAAAGCACTGCTCCCAGCCGTCCATCTTACAGCCGGACTTCCACGCAGTGTACAATACCTCGCCTACTCGGCGGTCACCGCGGGCAAAAACGCCCTCCAGATAGCTTGTATCGGAATCATGCCAACGGAAGGTGACATTCTTTGTCTTCATCACCTTACGGAGGTATTCTGTCTTTTCATCCAGTTCCGCCTTGGTCGCCTGCGCGTCCCACTGAAACGGCGTCTGCGGCTTTGGCACAAAGCAGGAAGTGGAAGCGGTGATGCGAACGCCGCGGGCACGGTTTGTAGTATTCATGCGCCAGCAATATGCAATCTTGCGGCACAGCTGTGCCATTTCGTCGAAATCAGCATTTGTTTCCGTCGGCAGACCCATCATGAAATACAGCTTCACGTTGTTCCAGCCGCCCTGAAAGGCATAGGTGCAGGCATTGATCAGGTCTTCTTCTGTAATATTCTTGTTGATTACATCGCGCAAACGCTGGCTTCCGGCTTCTGCGGCAAAGGTCAATCCGCTCTTGCGCACCTTCTGTACACGCTCCATCAGCTCCATGCTGAAGGAATCGGCACGAAGAGACGGCAGGGACAGGCTGACTCGGCGCTGCTCACAGAAATCCAACAGTTTGTCCGCCAGTTCCGGCAGCTCCGAATAATCGCTGGTCGACAGGGAAGAAAGCGAGATCTCCTCGTATCCTGACTGCTCCAGCACTGCCTCCGCCTGTTTGAGCAGTGTCTCTGCACTCTTTTTACGCAGTGGACGGTAGGTGTGCCCTGCCTGACAGAACCGGCAGCCGCGCGGACAGCCGCGGAACAGCTCGACCATTGCGCGGTCAAAAACAATTTCTGTCGACGGAACAACGAAATATTCCGGAAAATACATACTATCCAGATCCTGCACAATGCGCTTCTGCACAAACGCCGGCGCACCGTCCTTCGGCGTGACGGCCTTAACCGTGCCATCTTCGTTGTAAGCAACCTCATACAGCGACGGGACATAAACGCCCGGAATATGGCAGACTTCACGCAGGAATTTCTCCTTGCTCCAGCCTTCCCGCTTTGCCTGCCGATAAAGGTCTGTAAATTCGATCATGACCTCTTCCCCGTCGCCAATCTGAAAGGCATCGACAAACGGTGCCAGCGGTTCCGGATTATAGGCGCATGGACCGCCGCAAATAACCAGATTTTTCAGACCCTCGCGCTCACGTGCCAATACTGGAATGCCGCCGAGGTCAAGCATATTCAGAATATTGGTAAATGACAGCTCGTACTGCAGCGTAAAGGCAAGAATATCCAGTTCTGCAACGCTGTCGCCGCTTTCCAGACCATAGAGCGGAATATCAGCATTGCGCATTTCCTCCTCCATGTCGATCCACGGGGCAAACACACGCTCACACCAGATATAATCCTGTGCGTTCAGCAATCCATACAGAATACGGCTGCCCAGATGGGACATGCCGACCTCATAGGTGTCCGGAAAGCACATGCCAAAGCGCAGCTCTACATTGTCTTTTTCTTTTACAACAGAGCCCCATTCGCCGCCGACATAGCGTGCGGGCATCTGTACACGCGGAAGGATTCGTTTTAACTTCCGGGATAGCTTCATAAAAGTTACCTCATTTGCTTTATTATTGATTCAAAAGAAAGGAGCTCTTCAACCGGGTTGACCGAAGAGCCCGCTCCTTGCAGGTTTCAGGCTTATTGCTCACTGCCGGAGTTTTCCTCTTCCTCCGGGTCACCGAAAATCTTCTTCCGGCGCTCATAATCCGTACGGCGTTCAAGGTATGTATGCTCCAGATTCAACGTCTCCTTGAGCAGCACCTCAAGCTCAGAGGAATAATCCGTCAGATCGTCTAAGGCGCCCAGACCGGCGAACGAAACGATTTTCAGGTATTTATTGACCGCCAAATGCAGCTTGACCTGTGCGCGGCTCAGTTCGCCATATTCCAAATCATTGATGATCTGCTGCAGCTCTGCGCGAATGCCCAGTGTCATCAGCTGAAATACAACGCGGTCAGCTGGAACGATCAAACGGCTTTCATAGCGTGCCAGCAACTGCTCAATGAGCTTATTGTTCGCTTCGTGCATCTTATGCAGGTCTTCCATCTTGTAAGAATGCATTTTCAGCCCTACAGATTCCTCTGTCAGACGGATCTCCTCCATCTCCTCCGGGGAGATATCCAAATCAGCCGGGAATTCTGTGGTGCTGTACTGCGTGACTGCGGCACGCATCGCCTTATACAGGTTTGCCATGCAATAGACCTGGCGCTCACAGTCCTCAAAATAGGTTTTTGCCTTTTTCAGCCGTGCTTCTGTCTGTTCCAGCTTTTCGGAAACCTCTTTTTCCCGTGCGGCGTAATCGTCCAAAATCGCCTGCCGTTCCGCGGTTGTCTGCTTGTGGATCGCAATGATGATCTCATCCTGCTTGGCAATCGTGTCCTCACGTGCCTGCAGCTCCATCTGCGCTTCCCGCATCTGTTCCTTTAGCTCCTGCAGCTGTTCTTCTGCCTCTGCAATTTGCGCATTGATATCATTCAGGGATTCCCTTGCGCTTAACAGTTCTTTCACGCTCTCAAACATAAGTATCTCCATTCCGGACAATGCCGCCGTATCAAAATTCAAGCAATTAAAATCAACTGTATTTTACTACTTATGCGCCTTTTTCGCAATAGGTTCCGCAAATTCACTGCGAAAAAGCCGGAGAAATTTTCTCCGGCTTGCCGCGATATTCCCGTTTTTTGCCACATCAATCCCGCCGTTTGCCGCAATTGCAGTCATCCCGGTTGTTTTCCGAAGAGCGTATACTGAAATCCATCTCCCGATTGTCACGCTTTGGCGGGAAAAATTCATCCACTGGGAATTCAAACTGCTCAAAAATGTCACAGGGATCCTCCTGCCGGCAGTTACCGTTCGGACCGGAGCAGCTGCACTCCTTGGCAGGCATGCAGATATCATATGCTGGCATGAGCAGCTGGATATCGCGCTCCAGACGAATGATGGAGAACTGGCCCAGCGTGACATACAGCTTCTTTACATTCGGGTCTAGGACGATATCATCACCGAACAGACATCCGATGCTATCCGGCACTTCATTCAGATCACAGCAACAACCGCACCGGCAATCCGGCTCCACGATCTTCGCAGAGAGCATCAGTGGGTCAAGAGTTTCTACTTGTGCCGTACTCCCGCCGCGATCATGCGTCGCCGCGCCATTTCTTGCTGCACAGCCTCAAACTGTTCGGGCGTTATGATCGCCCATTCCGGACGGTCATGCTTATAATGCACACCCTCTGGAAGCGGGGCAACGGTTCCATCCAGATAATCCACCACAGTGCTCTTATGGTTGACCAGGGTGCCGCAGTAAATCGGATTGCGCAAAATGCGCCGCACCCCGCGTGAATTCCACTCCTTTCCCAGCTTTGTGGGCTTTCCCAACCGGTTCAGCTCCTGCGCAATACGCAGCGCTCCCCAACCATCCGCATACCGCTCAAATAGAAAACGGACAACCGCTGCCTCTGTCAGATTGATCTGCAAAGTAAACAAGTCAATACGGTCATAACCGTACAGCATCGGCGGCACGCGACCTTTTTTCGCATTGATCTCCTTTCCAAATTTGACACGTTTGGATAGATTTGCACTTTCCTCCTGTGCAAGTGATGCATAGACCGTCAAAATAAATTCTGATTCCCCCATGCTCTCCTGCCCTGCGGACAGGAAGCGGACGGGTATTCCCTGCTTTTTCAGCGCACGCACCGCCTGCAGGCAGTCCACAGTATTGCGTGCAAAGCGGGAAATATCCTTCACGGCGATGAGGTCAAACCGCCCCTTACCTGCGTCCGAAAGCATACGCAGGAACTGCTCCCTGCGTCTCAGCTGCCGCCCGGAAACACCTTCATCTGCATATACCTCAGTCAGTGTCAGTCCTTCCCGCTGTGCATATTGACTGAAGAATTCCTTTTGATGTGCGAGGCTGTCCAGCTGCGCCTCTTTTTTCGTGGAAACGCGGCAATATGCCGCCAGACGCTGTCCCATAACATCCCTCCCTCATCATGTTATATATGCAAATCATGGCTGCGTATTGCCGCAAATGTGCCCATAACAATAGAAAACCGCATCCACTCACGCTGTGGATGCGGCCCAATATTTCTATCTATTATACCGGTTCAATCCATGCTTTATATGCATCATACTCTTCCTGTGTGACGTTCATGATACGCAATGTATTGGTAAACGGTGTCATGCCAACCGGCAGGCCGGCGGTCAATACCAGCGTATCGCCAGGCTTGCAGCAATCTGCAAGAATAGCCGCTCTGCACGCTTCTGCATACAGCATAATATCTGTCGGCTGCTTATGACATAGCATCGGAATAACGCCCCAGGAAAGCGCCAGCCGGTGGTATGTTTCTTTCGTATATGTCGCACCGATAATCGGCTTTTGCGGCCGGAAACGTGCAACTGCATTGGCAGAATGACCGGAATTTGTCAAGGCGACAATTGCGCTGCTGTCCAACAGCTCAGAGGTTGTAACGGTTGCACCGGCAATACCAATTGTCATAGCATCACCGACAAACTTGGCATGATCAAGCAGCTGCGTACGGCGCTTGATATAATCAATATCCGCTTCTGAATTGATGCAGATGTTTGCCATTGCCCGAACCGTTTCGATCGGATATTTGCCAACCGAAGTCTCGCCAGACAGCATAACCGCACCAGTACCGTCATATACCGCATTTGCAACGTCAGACACTTCCGCACGGGTCGGACGCGGATTGTGCGTCATAGAATCCAGCATCTGCGTGGCAGTGATGGAAATTTTGCCGTTATACACACACTTACGAATGATCTTTTTCTGCATCCGCGGCAGCTCATCAAACGGAACCTCAACGCCCATATCTCCGCGCGCTACCATGATGCCGTCTACCTCTTTGATGATCTTATCCAGATTCTCATAGCCTTCCCGGTTTTCGATCTTCGCAATAATCCGAATCTTGTCCAGCATTTTCTTGCGGCGGAGGATCTTCTTCAAATCCTTTACATCTGCTGCTGTGCGTACAAATGATGCTGCGATAAAGTCTACCTTCATGTCACAGCCGAATTCAATATCCTTTTTATCCTGTTCACTGACATACGGCATATTCAGCGATACGCCCGGGACATTGATCGACTTGCGATTGGACAGTGGGCCTCTGTTCTTTACCCGGCAGATAATATCTGTATCTGTTAACTGCTCGACGATCATTTCAATCAGGCCATCATCGATCAGAATGCGTGTACCAATTTCTACATCAGACGGTAGTCCGGCATATGTGATGGACACGATCTCCTGTGTTCCTTCCACCTCACGCGTTGTTAGGGTGAAAAGCTGACCTTCCTCCAGCACGATCTTCCCTTCAGCAAAGGTCTTGATACGGATCTCCGGTCCTTTTGTGTCCAGCAGAATGCCAAGGGGCGCTCCCATTTCATCGCGTACCTGACGAACCATATCAATGCGCTTTTTCTGTTCTTCATGTGAACCGTGACTGAAATTCAGACGTGCTACATTCATGCCGGAATGGATCATCTCACGGATAATTTCCGGATTGTCCGTTGCAGGACCAAGTGTACATATTATTTTTGTTCTTCTCATAACAAATACGTTCCTCCCACAATTATTATTCCCAATAAAGAAATGATTCTTTCTATTATAGTATACCGGAAATCCTGATTTTATTGCAAGCCATATAAGATGAATGTTATGGTTATATTTTGAGTATATTTAGAGTTAGCCCATATTTTTACATAAATTATAATTGTCTTTTACAATAAACTCACCTACAATAACAAATAGAACACATGAAAGGATGCATTCAATCATGAAAAACACAACACTATGCTACATCGAACAGGATGGAAAGTATCTCATGCTGCACCGTACCAAAAAGAAAAATGATCAGAGCCACGACAAATGGCTCGGTATCGGAGGAAAATTTGAGGATAAAGAAAGCCCGGAGGACTGCATCCTGCGGGAAACAAAAGAAGAAACCGGTTTAACACTGACAAGCTACCGCTACCGCGGCATTGTTACGTTTGTTTCGGATATCTGGGAAACAGAATATATGCATCTGTTTACAGCCGACGGTTTTACCGGCGAGCTGACCGACTGCGATGAAGGTGATTGCCAATGGATCTCACGGGAAAAGTTATTGTCTCTGCCAATGTGGGAAGGTGACAAGATTTTCCTGAATCTGCTGTTTGATCCAAAACAGCCCTTTTTCTCCCTCAAGCTGGAGTACGCCGGTGAACAGCTGATTTATGCTGCCAAGGATGGTGTGCCGCTGCCGCTATAACTGCGGCACAAGTTTCTACTACTGCCGTCGGCTTGTTCGTCTGTTCAATCGTCTGCGGATCCGGTGTGCCAGACTGGGAAGAGAAAATACGCGCTGCGCCTTCACTGCCATACAAAACTGCACGCTTATCATAGTATGCCAGACCGCAAATGTCCTGCATCCGTCCACAGCCTGCGCCTACCTCGGCAATGATCTTGTAGAAGAAACGTGCATCAACATTGTAAAAACCACGGTTAAAATCAACCGATTGTACATTGATATCCACCCATAGCAGTTCTGCACGGCGTGGCTTTGCACTGGAAGAACGTTCCAGCAACTCCTGTGAACTTCTGGTCAGGTAGACACGCAGATCTTGAATGCATTCCTTAGAACGGCAGGCATCATAAACCTTTTTTGCAGGAACAAAGAAGATACACATAAAATAACTCTTCCAAAATGCTGCAAAGGCCGTCAAACCTTTGTGTCATAAAAGCAATTCCTCAATCTGACAATTTCTAATCAACACATAAGTAAAACCGCCACTCGAACAAGTGACGGTTTCCTATTGCTTGATTACTTATATGCCTTTTCAAAAATTGCTGCGCATTCTTCATCTGACAACGGCACGCGGTCAGCCTTGAATAATCCTCCCATGGTTGCCCGGGCGTTCTGTGCCAGCGTCATGCATTCTTCCTTCTGAATGCCGTAATCTGACATTTTCAGTCCATCCACACCGCACGCTTTTTGCAATTCATCCAGTGCAGTCAAAAAGTCTTCCGGAGCAGAAGCATCTGTCTTACCCATTGCCTGTGCCATACGGATAAAGCGGTCATCACATGCATGTACATTAATAAAATGCTCATAATAGGGCAATGAGATCATAATCAGACCTGCGCCATGCGGCAGGTTATGATGATATGCACTCATGGCATGTTCCATGGCATGTTCACTGGTGCAGGCACTCAAGGTCATGACAACACCTGACAGCGTATTTGCAAATGCAACATGCTCCCTTGCCTCCATATTGGAACCATCCGCAACAGCACGCGCCAAATATTTTCCAATGTTTTCAATAGCAGTCAGTGCATACATATCACTCATCAGATTTGCTGTGCCTGCAATATAGCACTCGACACTATGAAACAGTGCATCAAACCCCTGATATGCAGTAAATTTCGGTGGAACAGACTTCATCAGGTCTGGGTCAACGATAGCCAGCTGCGGGAACAGACGGTCATCACCACCAAAGCCAATTTTTTCATTGGTATCTTCATTGGAGATAACGCCATACTGAT
>JAUNWG010000028.1 GCA_030540435.1 Eubacteriales bacterium | reverse complement strand
GTATCGAAGTGGTCATAACGAGGCGGTCTTGAAAACCGTTTGTCCGAAAGGGCGCGTGGGTTCGAATCCCACCCTCTCCGCCACATTTTCTCTTTTGCATCGCTAGGCCGTCAGCCTTTGGAGAAGTACCCAAGTGGTGAAGGGGCTCCCCTGCTAAGGGAGTAGGGCGCGAAAGTGTCGCGAGGGTTCAAATCCCTCCTTCTCCGCCAGAGATAAACCACCGAAATGCTATGTTTCGGTGGTTTTTGTATGTTCAGAAGGAGGGATTTGAAGCGGCGAGGGAGTGAATGACATGCCGGTGGCATGTCAGAGCCGAGCCGGGACC
Source organism: Eubacteriales bacterium (assembly GCA_030540435.1). Taxonomy (GTDB): domain Bacteria; phylum Bacillota; class Clostridia; order Oscillospirales; family Butyricicoccaceae; genus Butyricicoccus_A. The sequence continues at coordinate 26,259 of JAUNWG010000028.1, read as the reverse complement.
GAGCCCGCAGGCGAGACCCAATCCCTCCTTCTCCGCCAAAGCAAGACCGCTGAATCGTATGGTTCAGCGGTCTTTTTTTATGCTTTGATGTGGTTATCCTTCTGATTCGTTTTATATTGTTATCATCAAAGAAACGGATACCAAGAATAGCCATATTCAGTTAAATAGAAGAAAGATACTCCTGGACGAATGGAATGGCTGCGCCGATTGCCACGACGTCTTTTTCCTGCACGCCCAAGCGGAGAAAATTCTCATTTTCCGGAAAAGCAGTGCGCTCTTGAATCAGGGAAAAGAGCTGTTCCAGATCTGTATCTGTCAGGAAAGGAGCTATGTGACCGCCCAAAATAATCCAGCTGTCCAGCACCATATGCAGATTATTCAGTGCCATGGCAAGGAAATTCAGATATTCTGTCCAGCGGGCAGTATGTGTGCGATTGTTTTGCCGCACAGCCTCAAAGAACTGTTCCAGTGTTTCGTCCTCTTCCAGCAGGGCACTTGCGGAGCAGTAGCATTCCACACAACCCTGTTTGCCACAGTAGCAGGTTTTTCCGCCATCGATCAAAGTCATGTGTTCAAAGGTGCCCGTCCTGCCAGTACGACCGGTTTTGATCTGTCCATCTGAAATGACTGCGCCGCCGAAATGCGAGCCGAGGGACAGATACAGGGCGTCGGTCAGGTCAGGGCTGTGCCATAGCTCTAACGCCGCCGCACACTCTGAGTCGTGAATCAACCGACAGGGATACGCCAAGTGGGCTTGAAAGCGGTCGACATGCAGACCGGTGCAATCCAAGATTTTGCCGTATAGCATCTCACATCCGTCCTCGGAAACGAGACCTTGCAGCCCAAAGCCGACGCCTAGGACCTGCTCCGGCTGGATATGGCAGGCATCCAGCTGCCCCTGAATGCTCTTTGCGAGCAGATCAAAGTAAGCCTCCTCTTGGGTAAATGCAATTGGCAGCTTGGTTCGGGTGATAACCTGTCCATAGAGGTCGAGGACAACAATTGTGACCTGCTTTGTCAAAATTTCCACGCCGACAGCGGCTTTCGCTGTCGGTTTTATCATATATGCCGCTGCTTTCCGCCCAATGTTTGAAGAGATCAGCCCGTTTTTTTCGATCAGTCCGGCATCATTCAAGGCGGTGAGATGCTGTGTGACGGTGGGAAGGCTCATTTGCAGGGCGGTTGCAATCTGCTGCTTAGAGCTGCGCTTTTCACGATAAATGAAATGATATACATCTGAATAATTTTTCTTTCGGATATCCGTCAGCGAAAATTTTTCCATGAGATGCCACCCATTCTCCATTCTATAAATTTATTTTATAAAAAGATTATAATCTTTTTGCTGCAAATGTGCAACTAATTTTGACACAAGTTCCCAAATTCCCAGAGATTGTTGTGAACTTGACTAAATAATCCCATTTTATTTTATCTATTTTGAGTATTGCATTTTTTGTAACCAAAGGGTATTATATAAACACAATATATAAAATCATTTTACAAAATGATTTTCAAAAAATGCAAAGGAGAAAGAATTATGGGTATCATTGAAAGCATGAGACTGGACAACAAGAGCATTTTCGTAACGGGCGGCGCACGCGGCATCGGCAAGAGTGTAGCAACTGCATTCTGTGAGGCTGGAGCAAATGTTGCAATTGTAGACATGGACATCGAGACGGCAAAAACAACGGCAGCATGGCTGAACGAGACCACTGGCGCAGACTGCATTGCCATTCAGGCGGATGTCACCAATCCGGAGCAGGTTGATGCGATGATTGCCGCTGTGCTTGCCAAGTATGGGAAGCTGGACGCAGCGTTCTGCAATGCGGGCATCTGCATGAACATTCCGGCGGAAGAAATGACCTTTGAGCAGTGGAAAAAAGTCATCGACATCAATCTGACCGGTGTATTCCTGACGGCACAGGCAGCGGGTAAGGTGATGCTCAAGCAGGGCTATGGTTCGATCATCAACACAGCTTCCATGTCGGCACACATTGTCAATGTACCGCAGCCGCAGTGTTCGTATAACGCATCCAAGGCAGGCGTAATTCAGCTGACCAAGTCGCTGGCGATCGAGTGGGCAAAGCGTGGCGTACGCGTGAACTGCATCAGCCCGGGATACATTGGTACGGATCTGACGCTGTCTTCCGAATCGCTCAAGCCGCTGATTGAAAAGTGGAACGCGATGGCACCGATGGGACGTCTGGGCAAGCCGGAAGAGCTTCAGTCCATCTGTGTATACCTCGCAGGTGATACCAGCAGCTTCACTACCGGTTCGGATTTCGTTGTTGACGGCGCATTCACCTGCTTCTGATAGCTGCTATAGGAAGAATCATACCGGCGGCCATTTGGCCGCCGGTATCGGAAAAGGGAAAAAGGAGATCGTTATGAATTATTTACTGGGAACTGATATTGGAACATCAGGAACGAAAACAATTTTGATGGATACAGAAGGTAATTTGATTGCATCCAGTCTTGCGGAGTATGACGTATTGACTCCAAAGCCGCTTTGGGCAGAGCAGTGGCCGGAGGTATGGCTGACTGCTGCTGTATCAACCATCCGGAATGTTGTCAGGACATCCGGTATAGACAAGTATGATATTAAGGGAATTGCTATCAGTGGATTATATGGTGGTTCGGGCATTCCGTTGGATGAAAAAATGGAACCGGTCCGCCCGTGCCTGATCTGGATGGACCGTCGGGCAGAAGAAGAAACTACATGGGTTAAGGAAAATATCGGGGAAGAAAAGCTGCTGGAAATTACACATAATGGCGCTGACCCATATTATGGTTATACAAAAATGCTTTGGATAAAAAATCATGAGCCGGAGAACTGGGCGAAAACAAAGCTGTTCCTGCCGCCGAATGATTATGTTATCTATAAGCTTACAAATGAAATTGCAATTGATTATTCCTCCGCAGGCAATATTGGCGGTATTTTTGATATGAATACCCGCACATGGTCTAAGGAACTGATGGATGCCATGGGTATCCCGATGGAAATGATGCCGCAGAGAATCGTGGAATCCACCGATATTGTCGGTGGTCTGACAAAACAGGCGGCGAAAGCCCTGATGCTGTGGGAGGGTATGCCGGTGATCGCCAGCGGAATCGATTGCGGTGCAGCAAATATTGGTTTGGGCGTATTCGATTCCGGTACATATGCAGCTGCGATTGGTACTTCTATGTGTGCCGCACTGGTTTCTGACAAGCCGGTCAAAGGTAATGGTCTGATTGTGTGGCCATATTTATATGATGCCAAGCACATGTCCTATTATTTTGCAGGCGGTGCAACGGCAGGCGCAATTGTCAAATGGTTCCGCAATCAGTTCTGCGAACTGGAAATCAAAGCAGAGAAGGAGGGCGGCCCGAATGCATACGATATTCTAAACGAACAGGCGGAAAAACTTCCGGCAGGCAGTGATGGCCTGATTGTGCTGCCGTACTTCATGGGTGAGCGCAGCCCGGTTTGGGATTCCGATGCAAAGGGAACGATCGTTGGACTGTCTCTGGCACACAAAAAAGCACATGTATATCGTGCATTTCTCGAAGCGGTTGCCTATTCTCTGCGTGACGCAATGAATGCGACCGGCGATGATCTTGGAAAATCCATTTTAATTGCAGGTGGTGTCACAAAATCGAAACTGTGGAGACAGATTTTTGCAGATGTTACCGGATATCCGGTTATTTGCCCGAAGCATGATGTAGAAGCCAATATGGGCGATGTTATGCTTGCAGGAATCGGCACCGGACTGCTGACCTATGAAGAAGTGAAGGGTTGGCAGGTATTGGATGACCCGATTCAGCCGGATCCCGAACGGCACGCACAGTATGACCGCTGCTTCGCAGTATATAAGTCAGTTTATACACATCTAAAGGACGATATGAAAGCGTTGAGCGCATTGTCTAAGTGACGGAGAAAGAGAGATAGCATGAAAAGTAAATGGGCAAAGAGAATCGGCTACGGCATCGGAGATTTGGGCTGTAATCTTGTATTCAGCACCATGGCCTCCTACCTGATGTTGTTCTATACCGATGTATTTGGGATTACTGCTGCGGCAGCAGGCACATTGATGTTGGTCACGAAAGTAGTGGATGCCCTGACGGACACCGGCATGGGATTGTTGGTTGACAAGACGCACACGCGCTGGGGACAGGGACGCCCATATTTTATCATCGGCGCAATCCCATTCGCCGTGTTTACATTCCTGACATTCTATATACCGAATTTCGGCGCAACGGGTAAATTGATATGGGCATATGTGACCTATTGTCTGCTGTGCACGGCATATACGGTTGTCAATATCCCGCTGAATACCATTGTTCCGCGTCTGACCGCAGATCCAAACGAACGAAACTGTCTGGTATCTACCCGTATGATCTGCGCCATGCTTGGTACTGCAATTGTCATGAGTATCACAACCCCACTGGTTAACTTCTTCGGCAAGGGAAATGCAGCGCATGGTTATCTGACTACGATGACCCTTTATGGCATTTTGGCTATGTTGATTTTCTTCATTACGTTTGCCAGTACAAAGGAAGTTGTGCCCACCACCGTATCCTCGGAGAAAACCTCTCTGCGCGAGAACCTCAAGGGCATGACGGATCAGGCGGTACTGCTGATGATTTTTAATGCACTGTATTTTGCACTATATGTTGTCCGCTCTACCACCGTTCTTTACTACTTTACCTATAATCTGCAAAAGACGGAGTGGATTACGCTGGTTGGTTTGCTGGGTATTCTCTCGGGTCTGCCGATGCTGCTTTGCCTGCCTGCATTGATGCGTAAATTCAGCAAGCGCAATGTCATGTTCCTTTCCATTGCAATCTATGTCGTTGGTGATCTGCTGATTTATGTTGGAAAGTCCTCTTCCTTCTGCCTGCTGGCAGGTCTGTGCATCACTGGTCTGGGTATCTATGGAATCTTCGGCACGGTATTTGCCATTCAGCCTGATGTCATTGACTACTCGGAATTCAAGAAAAACCGCAGCATTTCCGGTATGATTGCAGCATTCCAGGGCTTTTCTGTAAAGGCAAGTATGGGTCTGGCAAGCTGGGTGATCGGCGTGTTCCTGACACGCAGCGGCTATGTACCAAATGCAGTGCAGACACCGCAGGCACTCGCCAGCATTGAAATTACGTTTATCTGGATCCCACTGGTTTTGTGTGCATTGCTTGCTGTTGCAACACTGTTCTACAAGCTGGATGCTGTATCCGATACGATGCGTGCAGAGCTGGAGATGCGGCGCTCGCTTATGAATAAGAAAGCAAAGGCATAATTCTGTTTTTGCAGATTAATCATTGCGTTGCCGGGGGCGCATTTCATCTATGATTATGCTTCAAAATTGAATGATTCGTATCAGCATAACAGGAGGACGGCAGAAGCTGACCATATCGCTTCTGCCGTCTTTCCCTTGGAAGCATCAAAATACGATTGCATTTTCTGGATGGCGATAGATTGGTTTTTATTTGGTGCGGATTGAGGACGTTGTGATGTAATGGACAGATGCGCAGCGGGCTGGATGAAAAAATTATGAAAATGTTAAAAATTTAACTATTGCACAAAAAGCAAAAAAAGTTTTGCGGCATAGAATGTGAAAAAAGCATGGGGATTGCCGAATTTATTCTTAAAATCCGAGCGAAGGTGACATAAATTTGTTTAAAAATTAACAAAGTTATGATAAAAGAACAGGCAGCTCCACTTTGGGCGGATTTGCAATATAGAATCTGATGTGTTAGAATAAAGCTGCAAAAAGGACATAAAATAAATCTAAATCCGAATATAAAAATAGCATTATAGTATACTGGAGGGAAACAAAATGACTATGTTTGATCACAGGGTTATGAACCCAGAGGGAGTGCATGCGAAGTTGGCTTCGCAGCTGGCAGAAAAGGTAAAGCAGATGCCGCAGACGGTTCAGCTGGTAAAGGATAAAAAGGCTGTAAATGCAGAAAATCTGCTGGCAATTGTGGGATTATGCATCAAAGCGGATGATATCATCCAGTTTAAGGTAAGTGGCGAACAGGAAGAACAGGCTGCTGAAGAGCTTAAAAAGTTTGTTCAGGAAACAGTGTAAAAGGGCCATAGCATATATTTGTTAAAAATATATCAATTATAATGGCGTAAAAGGCACGCATATATTGTTGAGATTTTCAGGAAAGGAGATTTGATTATGGCAGAAAATAAGACCCGAATTGCGGTTCTCGTGCAAAACGAGTTGAATCTGGATCTTAAAGAAGTGTTTCACGAAGCGGTCGAGATGGGCGCGGAGATTGTGAATACCCCGCTCTACCACACACAGGACACAGCGGAGGTCATCCAAGCGGCAAAGGGTTTTGATTACGTTGTTGCAGGACGCGAGCCGTGGAACGCGGAGGTACTCAACGCCTGCGCGGATCATCTGAAGGGTATTGCGCGGTTTGGTGCTGGCTTTGAGACCGTTGACCTGGAGACGGCGGCGTCTCTGGGCATTGCAGTATGCAACGCACCGGGTGTGAACGCCAAAGCGGTTGCAGAACAGGCGCTAGCGCTGACCTTGGCTCTGCTGAGAAAGATTGCGCTGTATGACCGCGACCTGCGTGATGGCGGCGTCACTGCGAAGATGACGCAGACGCTGGAGGGCACGGTTGCGCTATTGGGCTTTGGCAACATCGGTTGTGAGTTTGCCAAGCTGCTCAGTGTATTCCCAGTCAAGGTCATCGCATATGACCCATTCCCGAACTATCAGGCAGCCAATGCGCTGGGTGTTGAGATTGTCGATCTGGAGACTGCGGTTAAGACAGCGGATATCATCAGCCTGCACCTGCCGGCTGTCAAGAATATGAAGGACTTCATCTGCAAGGAGACCATTGCAGAAATGAAGGACGGCGTGTATATCATCAACACAAGCCGAGGCTATGTTGTCAATGAGCATGATCTCGTGGCAGGACTGCGCTCCGGAAAGATCGCAGGCGCTGCTCTGGACGCATTTAAGGTAGAGCCGTTTGACCCGGATTCCGAGCTCAAGACACTGCCGAATGTCGTTTTAACCCCGCATTCAGCAGCGGTTTCCACACAGGCGGTTCGCATGGTATTCCAGCACTGTGCCGGTGTTATCGCCGACTATATGCGTGGCGAGGATCCGAGATCTTTGCTCAATCCGAACTATGCGCTGAACCGTGCAGAGTAATCGATTCTCTCTTTATTCTGTTTTTATTATATCCACATGCAATAGATCAAAATTCGTTTAAAAAAGGAGTTGTATCTCATGAACAAAGTGAAAGTAGGCGTTGTTGGTTACGGCACAATCGGCCAGCGACTGGCTGATGGCGTCAGCCTGATGGGTGATATGGAATTGGTAGGCGTTGCAAACCGCACTCCGAATCTGGGCGTTCGTGCACTCAAGGAAAAGGGTATGCCGTATAATCTGTATATGTCTGACCCGCAGTATGCTGATGCATATGCAGCAGCTGGTGTTCCGGTTTGCGGTACACTGGAGGATCTGGCAGAAAAGTGCGATATTCTTCTGGATGCGACTCCGGCAGGCGTAGGCGCCAAAAATAAGGAACTGTTCGAGAAGATGGGCAAGCCGTGCATCTTCCAGGGCGGTGAGAAGAACGACGTTGCCGACGTATTCTTCCATGGCTGCGCGAACTATGAGAAGGGTCTGGATAAGCAGTTCCTCAAGCTGACTTCCTGCAATACCACTGGTCTGATTCGTGCGGTAGACTGCTTGGATCGCAACTGCGGCGGTGTTGAGCGCGTCGCGATCACCATCATCCGCCGTGTCGCTGACCCGGGTGACTATCACCGTGGCCTGACCAACGCACTGAAGATCGATAAGGCGCCGTCTCACCAGGCAGTTGACCTGATGACCATCATGCCGCACATCGAGGCAACCGGCATTCTGGTTCATACTCCGGTTACCCATGGTCATATCATCACCGTTACTGCGCAGGGCAAGCAGAAGATCACCAAGGAAGACGCACTCAAGGCATTCCTGAGCCACGACCGTATCCGCGTTGTCCGCATCGCTGACGGCTTCCAGGGCAATGCATCCATGTTCAAGTATGCGCGTGACCTGGGCAACCCGCGTGGCGATATGTACGAGATCGGCCTGTGGGAGGAGTCTATCGTCGAGTATGGCGATCAGATCATGTTTGCGATTTATATCCCACAGGAGGCCGTCACCATTCCGGAGACGCTGGACGGTGTGCGCGCTGCTCTGCATATGCAGGATACCATGGAAGAAGCAACCAAACTGACAAATGATTATCTGGGGATGGCAAAATGGAAATAAAAATGAATGCCTTAAGAGGTCTGGACATTGCGGGCAAGAAGATATTGTTCCGCCCGGATATCAATTCTCCAATTGATCCGGTTACTAAGAAAATTGTGAATGAGAACCGCCTGAAAAAGAATGCGGTTACGCTCAAGTATATGCTGGAGAACGGCGCTGCGGTTGCTCTGATTGCACATCAGGGTGATACGCAGGACTATCAGAACTTAATTCCGCTGGAAGAGCATGCAGAAAAGCTGACTGCACTGACCGGATATCCGGTACATTATATTGACGATGTCTGCGGACCTGCTGCTATTGAGGCGGTTAAGGCTCTGCCGTCTGGTGAGGCAATCATCTTGGGTAACCTGCGTTACCTCGGTGAGGAACTCTCTACCTTTTCGAATTTTGTCAAGCTAGAGCCGGAGCAGATGCAGAGCGTTTGGCACATCCGTAAGCTGACTCCGTTGTTTGACCTGTATGTTAACGATGCATTCTCGGCTGCACACCGTGGCGCTCCGTCCATGGTAGGCTTCCCGTACGCATTGCCGTCAGCTGCCGGCTTCCAGTTCTTCGATGAGTATGCTGCACTGGCTTCTGTCAAAGACGGTGCAGAGCATCCGAGCATGTTCGTTCTGGGTGGTGCAAAGATCTCTGACGCATTCGGTATGATGGAATCCGTGCTGAGCAACGGTACCGCTGACCGTATTCTGACCACCGGTGTCACCGGTATCGTGATGCATATCGCCAAGGGCGTACAGTTTGGCGAACCGCAGATGAAGTTCCTGCGTGATCGCGATATGCTGGTTTTTGTTGAGCAGGCAAAGAAGTACTTGGATATGTTCCCAGACAGCTTTGAGCTGCCGCGCGATCTGGCTTATGAAAAGGACGGCGAGCGCGTCGAGTGCTCCATTGATGAGCTGCCGCAGGACGCACAGTTCATCGATATCGGCGCAAAAACAATCGCTGACTATCAGAAGCTGTTAGCTGGCGCAAAGACCATTTTTGCAAACGGCCCGGCTGGCGTATACGAACAGGAGAAGTTTGATGTCGGTACCCGCGGCATTTGGCAGGGCATTGCGGACAGCGATGCGTATTCGGTCATCGGCGGCGGAGATACGGTATCCAGTGCCACCAAGTTCATCGACCTGACAAAAATCAGCTATGTCTGCACCGCAGGCGGCGCAATGGTTCGTTTTATGAGTGGCAAGAAGCTCCCGCTGATCGCAGCAATGGAGCAGTCTTACGAACGTCAGAAACTGTAAGAAAATTGACTGACTGAGTCGAATCGAAGGAAACAGTAAGAGGCGAGATTCTTATTATAGGATCTCGCCTCAGCTATTTGTCTTGTAACTCCGTTTTATGCTTCGTTTCGCGAGAAACCACTTGTTTGACAAGGAGTTCTTTACCATTTACCCCGCAAAACACGCTGAAACAGGGTTGTACAAAACAGCATATTTCAGCCAGAATTTAGAGAAAACAAGACGAAAAAGGGCTTGAATTGTTCAGACTGAAAGTTGTCCCAAAAATTCAAATCCCTCCTTCTCCGCCAGAAAAACCGCTGCATCCTAGATGCGGCGGTTTTTGCATAAAAAGGGATTCGAAGCGGCGAGGGAGTGAACGATATGCCGGTGGCATGTCAGAGCCGAAAGGAATGCTTATTTGTCGGGTATCACCGATGACTTTACATATGTTATTTGCTATAATGATCTCAAAACGACGGACAAAGAGGTTATGTACAGATGGTGAAACTGGTTGCAAGCGATATCGACGGGACGCTGTTGTTGAATGGCACGGGGTCTATCCCGACAAAATGCTTTGAACTGATTGAGAAATTGGCAGAGAACGGCATCCGCTTTGCTGCTGCAAGCGGAAGGCAGTATACAAATTTGCGGCGGCTGTTTGCTCCGGTCGCAGATGACATAGATTATATCTGTGAAAATGGCAATCTGGTCATCTGTCATGGAGAGGTCTGCTGCAAGCGCACGATTGAGCGCGGCTATGGCGCACGGCTGATGCGTGCGCTCATGACGATCGACGGCTGTGAGGTTTTGCTTTCCGGTGTGAATACCTGCTATGTGCAGCCAAAGGATCCGGCATATGCCGAACACATGCGCTATTTTGTCGGAAATGATGTGACGGTCGTCCCGGATATTACAGATGTTCCGGAGGATTATTTGAAAATTTCCGCTTATTTCAAGGATGGCGTGCCACAGGAACGCATGCACGAACTGGAAGAGCTGTCGAAGCCGCTGATGCGTCCGGTCATTTCCGGGCTGCCGTGGCTGGATTTCCTGCTGGAGGGCTGTGACAAAGGCTCGGCCATGACCGAGCTGCAAAAGCAGCTGGGTGTTTCCAAAGAAGAAACGATGTCCTTTGGTGACAATGAAAATGATATTGAGCTGCTGGTGCAGTCCGGCGTTCCCTGCGCGATGCGTTCGGGCAATCCAAAGCTGCATCCTTATGCAAAATATCTGGTAGATGACGTTGCAGATTTTGCAGCGGAATATATTTTTTGAAGCATAAAAGCCGCCGGAAAGGCGGCTTTTTCGTTGAGAAAAGTGTTATAAAGCGGCCTTGACCAAGGAGAATAAGCCCACGACGATCAGACCGATAAACGCGATGGACATAAATCCTGCGGCTGCCAGGCCGAGCAGAATGAGTGGCAGGAGCACGATTGTAAACAGGATTTTGGTTATTCCCCATGCGGCCTTGATCGCAAGCCACAGCAGCTTTCCAAACACCATGAAAAATAATATGGTAAACAACAATGTCAACATAATAATCACCTCGTATGTATATGCCCGGGGGTGTGCCGTTTGGCGTACTCTGTTTATAGTATATAATAGCGGCTGCGGAAAAGAAACCTCCAGCGTGCAGAAAATTGTAAATTTTCTGCGTTTTTCGACGCAGTACTGTCACAATTCTGTGATAATTTGCCGCAGGCGCGACATTTCCCCCTGTGCTGTGCTACAATAATAGCGAGATATACACGAAAACAGGAGGGACTGTCATGCAGAAAATATTGGTCGTTGAGGACGACTGGGAGCTGAACCGCGGCATTACGTATGCGCTGGAGAAGGAACAGTATACCGTGTACTGCGCCCACTGCTTACGCGAAGCGGAGGCGCTGTATCTGGCGGAACAGCCGGAGCTGGTGTTGCTGGACGTCAACCTGCCGGACGGAGAGGGCTTTTCCTTTTGCGAATGGATGCGGGACAAGCCGAAAGCAGCTGTGCTGTTCCTCACGGCGCGGGATTTGGAGGAGGATGTGCTCAAAGGCTATGAACTGGGGGCAGAGGATTATGTGACCAAACCGTTCTCCATGAAGATCCTGCTCAAGCGCATCGCGGTGATCGGGAAGCGCAATGAGGAACCAAATGACCGGGTATTTGACGACGGCTTTTTGTATATCGATTTTGACCAGGCAAAGGCGTCCGTGGACGGACGCGAGCAGTCGTTCACGCCGACCGAGCTGCGGCTGCTATATGCGTTCCTCTCCCATGCCGGACAGCTGTTGACCTATGAAGTGCTGCTCGAACGGCTGTGGGACAGCGGCGGGCAGTTTGTGGACAAGCACGCCCTTGCGGTCAATGTCAACCGGCTGCGCAAAAAAATCGAAGACAACGATCACAAATATATTTCCAATGTCTACGGGATGGGGTATCAATGGTTGAATTAATCATCATAGCAATTTGCGCAGCAGGTGCAGCAGCCGTTTTTGCATGGAAGTATTACGCGCTCCGGCGGGAGGTATATGCCCTTGCGGACGGGCTGGAGCAGGCGCTCGACTGCATATTATCGGAAAAACCGCTGACAGGCTTAGAGCAAATGGAGGATACGCTTTGGGGCAAGGTGGGGGAGAAGCTCGCCCGTGTTGCCCGCGTCTGGCAGCAGAAAAATGCGGAAACACTGCGCGAAAAGCAGCAGATCAAGGAATTGATCTCGGATATTTCCCATCAGACAAAAACACCCATCGCCAATATGAAGGTGTACCTGGAAATTTTACAGTCGGAAGCAAGCTCCGACCGCGAGACGGAATTTTTGCATAACATCGCATGTCAGACGGAAAAGCTGGATTTTTTGTTGCAGAGCATGATTAAAATGTCGCGGCTGGAAACCGGCACGATTCAAATTCAGCCGCAGCAGGCGAAGCTCATCGATACGCTTGGGCGCGCAGTCGCGGCGATTGTGCCGAAGGCGGAGCAAAAGCGGCTGCGGCTGTCTGTGGATTGCGATGCGCATATCGAGGTATGCCATGACCCCAAATGGACAGAGGAAGCGGTGTTTAACCTGCTGGATAACGCAGTGAAGTATACGCCGCCGGGCGGCAGTATCCATGTTGCCGTCAGCCGACAGGAGCTGTTTACGAAGATCAGCGTGCGCGATACCGGAAAGGGCATCGCGCAGGAGCGGCAGGCGGAGGTTTTCACGCGGTTTTACCGTGAACCGGAGGTGCATGACATCGAGGGCATCGGCATCGGGCTGTATTTAACCCGGCACATCGCAGAGCTGCAGGGCGGCTATGCCGAGGTGCGCGCTGCGCCGGAGCAGGGCTCCGACTTCCGGCTGTATCTGCCCAATGAACCGGCGCGGTAAACAGTCACAATATCGTGATAATTGAACATTGAGAACGGTTTGTGATTTTTGTACGATATGCTGTCCTTAGAAACAAAAGAAGGAGGCATTTCTGATGGAAGCTGTAAAAACACAAAATTTAAAGAAATATTATACGCTGGGAGAAAACACCGTAAAGGCGCTGGACGGCGTCGATTTTACGGTGCAGGAGCAGGAATTTGTTTCGATCATCGGAAAATCCGGCAGCGGCAAAAGCACGCTGCTGCATCTGCTGGGCGGTCTGGACACACCGACAGACGGCAGCATATGGGTGGACGGCAAGGAGCTGGCACAGCTGGGCAAGGAACAGCTGGCGATCTTCCGTCGGCGCAAGGTAGGTTTTATTTTTCAGAATTACAATCTGGTACCTGACCTGAATGTATATGAAAACGTGGTACTGCCCATTGAGCTGGACGGGCGGCATATCGACCGGGAATTTGTCGATGAGATCTTACAGCTGCTCAAGCTGGAGGAAAAGCGCGAAGCGCTGCCGCATACGCTGTCCGGCGGACAGCAGCAGCGCGTGGCAATCGCCCGCGCGATCGCTTCCAAACCGGCGATCATCCTTGCGGACGAGCCGACGGGCAATCTGGACACGGCGACCAGCCATGATGTCATGGGCGTATTCAAGCTGGCGGCAAAAAAATTCCAGCAGACCATTATCCTCATCACCCATGACCATGATATTGCGCAGCTCGCAGACCGCATTGTGCATATCGAGGACGGGAAAATCGTAAAGGACGGTGCTGGCTATGCTGAAAAATAACAATAGCGCTGTCATTACACGCATGGCAAAGCGTTCGATTTCCAGCAATAAACGCAGGAATCGTATTATGATTCTGGCAATTGCGCTGTCTGCGTTTATGCTGTTTACGATTCTGACAGTCGGCGGGACATGGCTGAAAATGCAGCGGGTACAGAATATACGTCTGAATGGCGGCGACTTTGATGTGCTGCTGTATGGCGGCTTTACGGAGGAACAAAGAAAGACCTGTGAGGAAAACCCCAATATTGCACAGATCGGTACAGAAGGCTTTGCTGCATGGGCGGTGAGTACAGAATATGATAGCACCCTTCACTCGACGTTTATTTGGTCCGATGAGACGATGTGGAATATCATGCAGCAGCCCGCGATTGAACAGGTTAGAGGAACCTATCCGCAAAAGGATAACGAAGTTATGACGACGCAGAGCGCGCTGAAAGACGCAGGGCTGGAAGGTCTGGATGTCGGCGATTCGTTCACAATGACGTACCATGACAACAACGGCGACCACACAAAGGAATTTACGATTTCCGGCATGTGGAACGGTTACGGGGACAACAAGGTATTTTATGTTTCCAAATCGTTTTTTGATCAGTCCGGCTTTACACAGGCGGATTACCCGCGTGGATTTCTGTATCTGAAATTTAAATCCGCGATTGTCACAGACAAGATGCTGGATGAGTTAGAGCAGAGCTTGCATCTTGAGAAAAGACAGCGGTTTCTTATTGTATCGGAAATTGCGGACTCTGTGCAGATTTTGTTGGGATTGCTTGGCTTGATCGCAGTCACCTGCCTGAGCGCCTATCTGCTGATTTATAATATCCTGTATCTGTCTGTTTCCGGCAATGTGCGGTATTACGGCTTGCTGCAAACCATCGGCATGACGGAAAAGCAGGTCTATCAGCTGGTACAGAAGCAGATGCTGCTCATTGGCGCGATTGGTATCACGATTGGCATGGTTACTGGTGTTGCAACCTCATTTGGGTTGATTCCGGCTGTTGTCAAAACGCTTGGCATCCGGGAAGACGATATCAGCATCACCTTCCACCCGGCCATTTTCCTGGCGGCAATCGGGATCGCAGCGCTGACTATTTATGTCGGAAGCAGAAAGCCGGCAAAAATGGCGACAAGGGTCACGCCCATTGAAGCGCTGGGCTATCGTTCCCAGACCGGCAGAAAACGCACACATAAGACGGGGAAGGGCAAGCTCCTCTGGCGGATGGCATGGGAACAGCTGCGCCGGGATAAGAAAAAGACAGCAATCATTGTTGCTGCACTCGGCATCTGCCTGTCCTTTTTCATGGGTATGGTGACGATAGTCCAGAGCCAGGGACCGCGTACGATTATCTCGGACGCGATGGATTCTGATTTGATTATCAGCAATGACACCATGCAGATGGAAACGCAGGACCAATGGAAACCGCTGATTGACGATAGCTTTTTAAAAGAATTACAGCAGAATCCAGGCGTACGTGAGATACACCCAATCGTTAATGCACAGATTGTCATACCGTGGGACGCGGATTTTTTGGACTATTGGATGCGCGAATTCTATGATATGTGGATGGATGACGATTATGACCGGGCGGATTATCAGCAGCACCCGGAAAAATACGCTTCGTTTCTCGTGGGAATTGACGAACAGCAATTTGAAGCGCTGAATGCCACATTGGAGCAGCCGGTGGACAAAGCGGATTTTCTTGCGGGAAAAGCGTGTGTTGTATTTGAAAATTGGCTGAAACTGGATCGGAAAAAGACGATTGGCAAACCAATTTCCTTTTATCTGGATGGACAGGGCGATCCGGACCAAGTATTTCAAATGACAGTGCAGGGAACGACAGATGATACCTATTATGCGAATCTGTCGGGAACAACGCCGACGATGATCGTCAGCGACCGCTTTGTCAAGGGGATTGTCGATCACCCCTATGTATCCAAGGTCAGCGTACAATATCAGGAAGAATACGACGAAGCGACAGAAAAGGACATGATGGGTATGATGGAGGCAAGCCCATATCAGAAGGACTTCGACTATAATTCCAAGATTGAGTCGATGGAGGAAGTCAAAGCGGCGCAGGGCAATATGATGGGCGTTGGTATCGGCATTGCACTGGTGCTCGCATTCATCGGCATGATGAATTATCTCAATGCATCGGTCGGCAATATCCATAGCAGACAGGTGGAGCTTTCGGTTATGGAGAGCATCGGCATGACCGGCAAACAGGTCAGGCAGCTGCTCATCCGCGAGGGACTGCTGTATGTCGGTGCATCCCTTGTCGTGACGTTTACGCTCGGTCTGGGCGCGACCTATGTGTTGTATCAGTCGATGAACTACCGGGGTATCCCGTTTGCGATCCCGATTTTGCCGATTGCAGCGGCTGTGCTGCTCATCGCGCTGCTGTGCATCGCAATCCCGCTGGCGGCATACCGCAGCATGGAGAAAAACGGCTCGCTGGTGGAGCGCATCCGCGGGTTTGAATAAAGAGTAATCAAAAAAGGAGGCTGCTTTTGTGACAGAAAGCAGTCTCCCTATAATATAAGACGTTTTTGCGCGGCAAAATGCAACGCTTTTTCGGAAAATTTTAAAAATTTTTTTGGAGATTAAAAAAATAGGGGATTGCCACAGGCGGTTGAAATGAACCCCCGTTCAGAGCCACCTGTTTGACGGCAATCCCCTTAACCGTATGAAATGGTTTATAGCGAAAGAGATGATGTTCTTATCGCATCATGGATAACCAATGTAGGAATCAACCGCTGTCTGCAGTTTTTTTGTGTAGAATTGACCTCTCTATATAATATAAGACGTTTTTGCACCCGAAAATGCAACATGATTTTTGAAATTTTTCGATTGTTTACAAATTGTTCACAATTTCGGCGCCAGATGTACTAGTTCTGCTCTTAGGATCTCTCGGATGAGGGAGGTAGCTGTAAATCTGATTCATTGCGCGCTATCCGCTAAATATTCGGTCCTTCTGTCAAGAACGTCCACTCCGCTTGCGCGTTTTCCCGTGTAAGCGTGATACGTCGATCTCCCCGATAATCCGTTGCAGCTGGTATGGTGACAACCAGTTCAATCAATGTGCCAGGACCATGCTGCTTGATAAAATCTTTATGGCTGGAATTGTAAATACCAGAAAATATCATATCCGCGTCGTATTTGATATCGACGCCCTGCTTCAGCCATTCCTGATATTGTTCCATTTCAGAAAGATCCACCGTAAGCATGGTCGGGTCAAGCTCTGCTTCGGCTATTTCTTTATAACACTGCTGTGCAACAGCGATCGCCGCATTGACTTCTTCCTCCGTGAAATGCAATCCCCATTCTTCCATCAGCGCAGGCTTTTGCTGTTCCATCAGCTCCGCTTCCCGCTCAAAGGAATCCGCAGCAGCTTGCGCTTCCGCCTCCTGTGCCTCCCGTTTTGCCTTTGCCGCTTCCGCGTCATACGGCAGGTACTCAATGTTCAGGACGATCTTCTTCGCTTCCTCGGTGGACAAATTGGTATAGAACGCATACGCGACGTCGCCATGTGTCCACATCACCGATACGCCGATGCCGGTCGGGCTGGTGTCGTCCTTCCGTGTAATCATCGTCGCTTGTTCGCTGCCGATGAGGAACTGTTCTTCGGCGATTTTGTTTTCTGTCACGATACCGACAGAAAAATCCCGGTCTGCGCTGATTAGCCATTCGTCCAATTCCATAATCCCACCTTCGCCGTTTTCAAATTGCCGATGGCGTTCGGTGCTCATTTCAAAAAAGCCCAATTCATTTTCCTTCATTCCTTCCGGCATATAGTGTAGTTCGATATCCACAAATTCCGTGTTTTTCTCGCTGACAGGGGAGGAATACGCAAATGTCAGAATGTTTGACAGCTTTTCTGTAATCACATCGATGACCGCGCCGCGGTACGCTTCCACCGTCATCAATCCGGCAAACACCACGCCGGTCAGCACAAGCACAAAGATCGCTGCATTGCGGGTATAGCGCATGATGCGCCGCATGTTGGGCGAGCGGCGCTGCTGCCGGAGCAGGCGGTTCATTTTCCGCTCGAACCTGCGGGAAAACCGGTGTTCAGGGACTGCATCGCGCTGCGGCAGCGTGGACAACCAAATGTCACGCGCTTCACCGGCATATTGATACAGCAATTCGTCTGTCAGTTTCATAGCTCCACCTCCAGTTCTTCCAAATAGGTTTGCAGCTTTGCCTTCGCTCGTTGGATGGTCTTTTTTACATTTGCTTCGCTCATTCCCATGATGTGCGCAACCTCCTTTTCCGAATAGCCGCTGTCATACTTGAGCAGCAGCAGTGCGCGGTATTTTGGCGGCAGCGCGGCAATTGCCTGCGCAATGGCGGAGGATTCGGCAATGCCGTCTATTGTGGTCGGCACAGCGGTCTGCATGTTTTCCTCGTCGATGGGCAGGACGGTGCGCCGTTTGCGCCTGCGGTATACGTCGAGCGCCTTGCGCTCGGTGATCGTGACTACGAGGCTGCGCGTCTGCGGGCACTGCGGCGTCGCTATATTTTCCAATAGATCAATGATTTTCAGAAACGACTGATGTACGACGTCCTCGGCATCCTGCGGGTTGTCCAAAATGCGGTTTGCCACATAGAACATCAGCCCTTTATAGGCATAATAGATGGCTTCAAATTTGGTTTTTTCGTCTCTGTCTTCTATGATGGATAGATAAACCAGCATGGCTTTCCCCCTTTTGTTGTCTTTCCGGTTAGACTGTTTTTACCCGTTCAACTATTATAACGAATGGGAATGCGGTTTCGGGACACTTTCTCCGAAAAAATTTTTTCATTATTTTCACATAAGTTGGATGCTTGCGCCAGCTGCCTATTATTGGTATAATGATTCATAATGGCGTCAGGAGGTAGTGGGTATGTTTACAATCAAGCAGCTCCAGAGCCTAAATGAACTGGAGATGGAAGTATATCAGTACATCATCCAGCATCAGGATGCGATCCCATATATGCGGATCCGGGAACTGGCAGCGGAAGCGCACGTTTCAACCACAACCGTTCTGCGGTTCTGCCGGAAGATCGGCTGCGACGGCTATGCGGAATTTAAGCTGCGGATGAAGGAATTTGTCGGACGGCAGCATGAAGTGATCGTTCCAGAGGATTTATCCGAGCTGCGGGCGTTTCTTACGCGGATGGAAGCGCCGGCATTTCAGGCGAAATTGGATGAGGCAGCAGCGATTATTGCGAAGGCGGACCGGCTGCTATGCATCGGCATGTGCAATTCCGGTTATATTTCGCAGTATGCCGCGCGTTATTTCACTACGTTCGGAAAGTTCAGTCTGGCTGTGACAGACCCGTTTTATCCGGTCAAGCAGTTCAGCAACAACACAAACACCGTAGCGCTGGTATTCTCTGTTTCCGGTGAAGCGGAGCAGACCGTACAGCTTACCCATCATTTGAAGCAGCGCAGCTGCCATATTATCAGCATTACGGACACAGAAAACAGTACCATTGCACAGCTTTCCGATTTAAGCCTTTCGTATTATATTACGATGCGGCGGGGGATAGATTATGTGGACTTTACGTCACAGGCGCCGGCTGTGATTTTATGCGAATCGCTGGCAAGGCGCGTGGGCGGACGATTGGCAGAAACAGAATAACAGCATATGATAAAACGGGTCGTTTTTTGGAAGAAACAAATTCCAAAAGAACGACCTTGTTTTTTCCGACAGGAAAAAACGTTACAAACAGCGCCTTTTTCGTTATAATATAGACACTTCAGTACTGAACCGGAACACAGATGAAAGCCAATGGAACAGGCCATTCCTTGGGCGAGGAGAAAAAGAGGAGGAAACCCAGATGGCAAAACAAGTCCGCGACTATAAAAAGCTCGCCGCAGATATTAAAGATGCTATTGGAGAGAGCAATATTGTAAGTGCAACACATTGCGCGACCCGACTCCGTTTGGTCTTAAAGGAGACACCGGATAAAGCAGTCACAAAGAAAATTGAACAGATGCCCGGTGTTATTCAGGTAGCACAGGGCGCAGGACAGTATCAGGTCGTCATTGGCACCCATGCAAAGGACGTATATGAGCATTTGGCTGGTATGATGACGTTTTCGGGTGAAGCACCGGAAGTAAAAACGAGCCTGATTAACCGGATGATCGCAATGATTTCCAACTGCATTACGCCGTACCTGTATGTACTCGCTGCAGGTGGTTTGCTGCAGGGCTGTCTCATTATCATCAAGCTGTTTGCTGATATCGGAAACACCGGTGCAGCACAGATCTATGACATGATCTCATGGACACCGTTTACCTTCCTGCCAGTATTTATCGCTGTCGCAGGCGCAAAATATTGTAAGTGTAACCCCTATATTGCGCTGTGGTGCTGCCTTGCATTGACAAACCCGACATGGGCGAACATCGCAGCGACGATCGCGGACGGCACACCGCTGCATTTCCTGTTTGTTCCGCTGACCTCGGTTACTTATACATCTACCGTTATTCCGCCGATCATTCTGGTCTTTGTACTCAGCAAGCTGGAGCATTGGCTGGAGCCGAAGCTGCCGGATATCATCCGTCCGATCGCGCTGCCGTTCCTCTGCACCGTGATTATGGTTCCGCTGACCATTATTGTCATTGGCCCGATTTCTACCCTGATTGCAAACGGCTTGGCAAATGCGTATAATGTACTGTATGAAGTGCTGCCGTGGCTGGCTTCCGGCATTCTGGGCGCACTGTGGCAGGTATTGGTTGTATTTGGTGTCCATTGGAGCTTTACACCGATTTCTGTTGCAAACTATGCTAATATGGGCTATGATCTGCTGCAGCCGTGCCAGGGTATCGCAGTTTGTGCGCAGACCGCAGCATGCCTCGGTGTATTCTGGAAGACACGCAATGCAAACATTAAGAATGCAGCAGGTTCTGCCGCTGCAACCGGTCTGTTTGGCATTACTGAGCCGGCCATTTATGGTGTTACACTGCGCTTTAAGAAACCGTTCATTTGTGGTTGCATCGGTGCCGCTGCCGGCTCGATCACTGCATCCCTTTTCCACGCACGTTACTTTGTATTCGCTGGCCTGTCCGGCTTCCTGTCTATCCCGAATGCGGTTTACAACAGCTCCGCCGCTGCAAATTGTGAGGCACTTGGACATGCAGGAAATTATTCCAGCTCGATTACCGGCGTTCTGCTTGGCACAGCAGTAGCCTGCGTCGTTGCGTTTATTCTGGTACAGATCGTTGGCTTTGACGATCCGGTCGAGGTTTCCGAGGAGAAGCAGACAGAAGCTGCTGCAACAGCAGAGAAGCCGGCAGAGGCAACCATTTCTGCGGCTTCGGCAAACACAGGCTTTACCGTATATGCACCGATGAACGGTGAGGTAAAGGAATTGAAGGATGTGCCGGATGATACCTTTGCCGCTGGCATTCTTGGTCAGGGCGCGGCGATTATTCCGACAGATGGAAAGCTGTATGCACCGTTTGATGGTACCGTTGCTTCCGTATTTGAAACCAAGCATGCGATCTGTCTGATGGGACCGGATGACAGTGAGCTTCTGATCCATGTCGGTCTGGAAACCGTGACGCTTGGAGGCAAATATTTCACCCCGGCTGTCAAGGATGGCGATACCGTCAAGGCAGGCCAGCTTCTGATGGAGTTTGATCTGGATGCCATTGGCAAGCAGTTTAAAACAATTACACCGATTCTGATTACCAATGCAGATGACTATGACACAATCAAGCCGATCAAGGCTTCCGGCAAGGTAAAGGTCGGAGAGCCTCTGTATACCGTCAAGTGATTTCCCCTTATTCCTGCGGAATGATTTGCTGCGGCATGTGATTCCGCAGGAACACCTCTCTTCTTATATGAAAATATATGGAATTTTAGACTTTTCAGACACGCCATGGAAAGGAGAAAGCAATGGCATTACCGGAAAACTTTTTGTGGGGCGGCGCAGTTGCGGCGCATCAGCTGGAAGGCGGCTGGGATGCGGACGGACGCGGGCCGAGCGTCAGTGATGTACTGACTGCCGGTGCACATGGCGTTCCACGCCGTATCACGGATGGCGTAGTCGAAGGCGAACGCTATCCGAATCATAAAGGTATTGATTTCTTCCATACCTATAAAGAGGATATCGCATTGTTCGGCGAGCTGGGCTTCAAGTGCTTCCGCACATCCATTTCATGGAGCCGTATTTTCCCGAAAGGGGATGAGCTGGAGCCGAATGAAGCGGGCTTACAGTTCTATGACGATATGTTTGATGAGCTGCATAAGCATGGCATTGAGCCGGTCATCACACTGAGCCACTTTGAAATGCCATATTACCTGGCAAAGGAATATGGCGGCTGGATGAATCGCAAGGTAGTAGATTTCTTCGTACACTATGCTACCACTGTGATGGAGCGATATAAGGATAAGGTCAAGTATTGGATGACCTTTAACGAGATCAACAACCAGAGCAATACGGCAATCGATATTTTTGGCTGGACAAACTCCGGTGTAAAATTCTCTGAGTTTGAAGACCCGAAAAAGACGTTATATCAGGTGGCGCACCATGAGCTGGTGGCGTCTGCTCTGGTCGTCAAAAAGGGCCATGAGATCAATCCGGATTTCCAGATCGGCTGTATGTGTGCCTTTGTCCCGTTTTATCCGTATTCCTGCAATCCGGATGATGTTATGATGGCATCGGAATCCATGCATGAGCGGTACTATTTCGCGGATGTACATTGCCGTGGTCACTATGGCGCCTATGCAAAGAAGGCATGGGAGCGGGGCGGCAATGCACCTGTCATGGAGCCGGGAGACGAGCAGATCCTGGAAGAAGGCAAGGTGGACTATATTGGCATTAGCTATTATATGTCCAATGCAGTCAAGGCGGACCATGTCAATGAGAGCGCAGGCGTGGACGGCGGCAACGAGCACTCCATCCGCAACCCGTATGTCAAGGCTTCCGATTGGGGCTGGCAGATCGACCCGGTGGGCCTGCGGTACACCCTGAATACGCTGTATGAGCGCTATGAGCTGCCGATCTTCATTGTGGAAAACGGCTTTGGCGCGATCGATAAGCTGGAGGCAGACAACACCTGTGACGACAGCTACCGCATTGATTACCTCAAGGCGCATATTGAGGAAATGAAGAAGGCAGTTGAGATCGACGGCGTTGACCTGATGGGTTATACCCCGTGGGGCTGCATTGATGTGGTATCGTTCACCACCGGCGAGCTGCGCAAGCGCTATGGCTTTATCTATGTTGACCTGAATGACGACGGCACCGGCACTGGCAACCGATATAAGAAGAAATCCTTTGCATGGTATCAAAACGTCATTGCGACCAACGGCGAAGAGCTGTAAATAAAAATAAGACTACTTTTCACTACTACTAGTACACCTTCACCTACTCTATCTTTTTAATTTATTCTCAACTCCGGCGCATCTGCCTCGTGCAGATGCGCTGGCGTTTTTTTACCCGCGTACAACCAGATGGTACACACCGCACCCGGACAACCCTTTCTGCATACGATAAAGGCAGGAGCCGCACCGGCTCAATTATTTTTCAGAAAGGGGAGCGTGGAGCTATGGCTGAAGAAACCAGCTGCATGAGCTGTGACAAATCCGGTGCGAAACAGGCTGTTACACCAAATCATGCGCAATCCGGCCCGGGCTTTGTGCTGAATTATAATCTGCTTGCTCTGGCGATGGGCTTTGTTCCGGATCAGGTATGGCAGAATATTTATAAGGAAGATGTTGCACTTGCCCGCGGCACGATTTTCGCCGATTTAGATAAGCCGTTTATCGGGGAGGAGGCGGTATCCTGTGACTGAGCAGCAGAAAGCCTTACAGGATGTCCGGCAGGCCGGCTTTGCAATGATCGACGCCGGCATGTTTCTGGATAGCCATCCGACGGATGAGACCGCCCTGCAATATTTCCACACCATGCACCATCAGTATGACAAGGCAGTGGAGTTATATGAAAAAAATTTCGGTCCGCTGAAGCTGAAAAGCGCGGGAAAGGGCAAAACCTGGAACTGGATCGACGAGCCGTGGCCGTGGGAAGGGGTGTAATGTATGTGGGATTATGACAAGAAGCTCATTTATCCGGTACGCATTGCCAGACCGGACCCCGCTATGGCAAAGCTCATTATTACCCAGCTGGGCGGGCCGGATGGCGAGCTGGGCGCAGCGATGCGCTATTTAAACCAGCGCTATGCCCAGCCGTATGCACAGGCGAAAGCGATCTTGACCGATATCGGTACCGAAGAGCTTGCGCACTGTGAAATGATCGGTGCGATCGTACACCAGCTGACCCGGAACCTGACGCCGGAGCAGATCAAACAAAGTGGCTTTGATGCATATTTTGTCGACCATACGACAGGCGTTTATCCGCAGGCGGCAAGCGGCACGCCGTTCTCGGCGGCAACGCTCCAGTCCACCGGCGACGCGATTGCAGACCTGTTTGAAGACCAGGCGGCGGAGCAGAAGGCACGCCTGACGTATGACAACCTGCTGCGCCTGCTGGATGACCCGGATGTGCGCGACCCGATCAAATTCCTGCGTGAGCGTGAGATCGTGCATTTCCAGCGGTTTGGTGAAGCGCTGCGGGATGTGCAGGAAAATCTGGATGCGAAGAATTATTACGCCTACAATCCATCCTTTGACACGTGCGCGTCAAGGCGCAAATAAACACAAAACGATCCGGCGCAGCAGGGGAGTGCCCTTACCGCGCCGGATTTCATTTTTATGGCTGAGGTTCTTTTGTGCTGTGATTGTTTCCGCTTTACTTCTCTGCCGCTGCGGTCGTCTGCACGACGCGCAGTGCGCCGGTTACATCCTTGCCGCTGTCAGCATAAATTCTGACGCGATACGTCGCAGAATCGGTATCTGTTGCAGTATATTCTTTCCAGCCATCTTTTCCGCTTGCAACGGAAAAAGATACAACGTCTTCAAATTCGTTTGTTGTGGTGTTCAGCTTTTGCAGATACACGTGTGCTTCTACCGGTGCGGTATTCTGATACCAGGTTCGGATAATAGTGCCGTTGCCCGGGGTGGAAGAAAAGGAGTCTGTGACATTGGTTCCAACCGATCCGTCCAGTTTTGTATCATTGTAAAGCACGGCAGCAGGTTCTGCCTTGATTGCTTCATCATACGAATGACCACATACGGAGCAGGTATACCGCTTCACGCCGTCTGCGGCTGCAGTCGGTTCTTTTACAACAGAAGAGGTATAGGAGTGTCCCTTCTGCGCAACATTCAGATAGCCTGCAAGCATCTGCGCTGCTTCTGCACGGGTTGCGGTGCTGGTCGGGTTGAGCAGCAGCAGGCCGTCCGACTGTATTGCGCCATTGATGATCTTATTCTGTGTTGCCCATACCATTGCTTTTTCTGCCCAGCTGGATACCTTTGTTGCATCCTTGAAGCCCAGGTTGCCGGTAGTCTTCGGAGAGCCTTCGGCACGGTACAGCATGGAAGCCAGCTCCTGGCGTGTTACTGCCGCATTTGGTGCGAATTTGCCGTCGCCTACGCCGCTGGCAACGTTGTTCTTTGCCGCCCACTGTACGGCGTCATAGTACCATGCGGTGGAAGCAACATCAGAAAATGCGCTCTTGTCTGCGTCGACAGCCGGCTTGCCGGCCTTGTTGTACAGCACCTGCACGACCATGGCGCGGTCCATCTTGCCATTCGGGGTGAAAGCATTGCCGCCTGTGCCGTTCATCATGCCGTGGTTGTATGTAATGGATACTGCGTCTGCATACCATGCTGTCGCGCTGACGTCTTTAAAGTTTGCCTGCTTGACCGCAAGGGCAGAGGTCGCACCCGATGTGACGAGTGTTGCTGCTGCCAGAACGCCGGCTAAGAGCTTTTTTGTTTTCATAAGTCGTTCCTCCTGTTTGTTGATGTTGGTTTAAGGTGTTTGGATTGCCGCCGGTGTAAGCGGTTGCTATCCATAAGCCCTCGTTTGAAAGGGGGTGGATTCGTCGCAGGCGACTGCGGATTGTAGCACGCTAGGCGTTATAGAATAGGTTAAATCTAAGACGCTTCCGTTGCAACAATCCTCAGTCAAGATGGTTATTTTCGTTTATCTTTTATATATATAGATAGTGCACGAATTAGGTAAACGATTAAAATCAATAGAGCAACGTTCAAAAGTTGTGTAATAATTGCAAACAAATCCATTACTTTCGGACTCTCCTTACGCAACGATTTTTCCTGAAATAGAGTGTGTTCTTCTTGCAAATTCAAGTACACCATCGACAAGCAAATACATTGCAACTTCACCTGTTGCAGATGCAGATATCTTTTTCTTGTCACTAGATAGTTGCGATGTGCACGATTTCTGATGCCAGCTTAAACCTAGAGTTACTCCCGTGAAAGTAGTATACGGTTTTCTACTCGTGACTTGCCCTTTTGAATTTTTAGTATATTGTACACGGAGTCTTAAAAGTGCAGCACTAATGTGTTTGCTAGCAATTATTTTATCGGAAGAAGTTGAGGCAGCCATAACACTATAATTCTTATCTATATTTTCGGATTCAATAGTTGTAGCAGATACTAAAGAATCCATATATTTATCGGCTTCTTCTTGAGTAGCAAAACTTGGCAAGTCAGCAATTGGGATTAAAGTTCCCGATCCATCATCAATGTACTGAGCATTTCCAACCG
>JAUNWG010000115.1 GCA_030540435.1 Eubacteriales bacterium | reverse complement strand
AGGAAGGCTGCCGCCCCGTAGTCATTCTTCAGAACGATGTGGGCAACGCTTACAGTCCCACTACCATCATCGCACCCATTTCCCGCCGCAGCCACACAAAGGCGAATCTGCCTACCCATTATCCTGTTGAGCTAACAGCGGGGCTTGCACAGCCTTCCACCGTCCTTTTGGAGCAAATCCGTGTGATTGATAAACAGCGCTTGGAACAAAGGCTGGGAATGCTTTCAAGAGCAGATATCCGAGGATTGGAAAAGGCTCTGCTGGTCAGTGTAGGGATTGCATCCTCGGGGAAAAAGATTACCCTTTGCCTGTGCCGCACCTGTGCAAAACGATTCTACAGCACGGGCGCTTTTGTTATGCGCAGGCTGAATCCTTTGAAAGCTGAAACAGACATCTGCACCTATTGTAATCGCAGCCGTGGCTTTGACTACGAGCTTGCGGAGAAAGGGAAACGGTGAAAGGCAATGAACGCCACTGATGCCTATCAGGTCATGTTTACAGAATACCCGGATGTTGTCAGCGTTGATCAAATGTGCCAAATGCTGGGCGGAATCGGTTGTAAAACGGCATACCAGCTTCTGAGAGAACAGAAAATCAAGAGTTTCATGGTGGGACGCCGTTACTGCATTCCGAAGATACACATTAGTCAACTCTCATCCTTATGGAAAACCGCAAAACTGCATGATTTCCTTGCATTTTAGCTGAATTGATTGATAATGCCAGAACAATGACATATAATTCGTTTAAGGCATATGGAAAGTTGACAGCGATGGCCAGCCATCGGACAATTTGATGCCTACAGACATTTATACTGTTATAGAAAGAGTTAAAATATCATGATATGGAATAATACGATGATTCAGCTGTCGAATATCTCACTTCTTACAGCAGCGGATACTGATTTGCTACCGTTTCCTATTTTGGCGGTATTACTGATTCTTGGAGGCTTTGCATTTTTCAAATCTTCAGTTGCCCTGGCCATTTTACTTCTTATATTGGCTGGCATATGGTTTTACTTTTGGTACAAAGAAAATGAGAAGCGTAAGGAAGGTGCAATTCTGACAATTCGCATGAATTCCGGGCATAATTTGCATTTCTCATTTGAAGATAAGGCTTTTCTTTTGAAGGTTGTGGGGGTTCTGGAAAATATCATTATTGATGGCGGAGACAATTCTCAAACTACAATTGATATCAAGGGATGCAACATAATCGATTCGGATTTGTTCTCCAATATCAATACATAAGAAGGGGAAATATGTATCGCATTCAAATTTAATCTTGAAGGCACAACAGTCGTGGGTTCCAAAATCCTTTCAGGGATTTCTGGTTCGATAAATAGCCTAACTGATGATGCGGACATCGTAATTAAGAGTGGGAGTTATATAAATTCTGAGCTGCTTTCCAACCTTGACATCCCAGAGTCCTGCTCCAAAGTTGGAAGCCGTCAGAAAACGCTTCAAATGAGCGAAGAAGAGAATGCAAGCCTACAACGCATTTGAAGCAACGAGAAAACAAAAAGGTATTTACGGAAGCCCTTTGTAAACATCTTGCCAGTTACACGGAAGGTGTAGTTGCAAGTGTTGTTGCACCCTATATCAGGAAATAGGTATGGCATATTTGTTAATAGGTGTCAACATGTGCGATACAGACAGATTACTTGTGCGATTCTGATGCCAAAATTTCCAGCATAGATTCTTAATTGAACAGCGTCAAATTATCCTACATGGATACTTTGACGCGAATCAAACATATAATTCGTTGCTATTTTGCGGCTTTGCAGTCCTCTTGTATATTTTTTGTGCAGATAAGTGTATTTTACTGCTTGATCAGCAGTTTTATATCAGCCCCGGAATCTCAGGAATGTGCACACCAGAGAGACGGTATTTCGCTTGCCATAATCTGTCAGTGGCAAGGGGCTCTTTTGACAGAAGTAGGATTTCAAAAGGAGGATTTTTGCATGAAAAAAACTTACTTTGTTCGTGGAGCAATCGAACTTGCCGTGTTGCTTGAGGTACTCTCTGTAATGTTGATTACCACATTTGCAGCAGAGATTCCGATGCCCTTTTCAAATAAAGATTACAGTTTCTTTATAGTGGCACCAAACATAACTTCTTTTACGCAAATAGAGAATCACCTAAAGGAAGATACCACTCCTGCATGGCTGCGGATTGATTCACTAAAAATAGGAGGTCAAGAGCAAGAAGACGCCCAAGTACGTGTTCGCGTTGTGGGTTCTCGTTCAGAGAACCACGCTTGCAGTGAAAACGAGTACAACTCTTCCACTTCTGGTATGTATTGTTCAATTTGCACTCGTTGTACCACAAGGGGAAATTGGGTTCCCTTTGTTCTGTGCCGCAAAACTATAAACTATGCTGTTAGCTCCAACGTCAAGGAAAGCCGGTATACATATTCTTCGCTTGGATTCCAATCCACTAACCTGCAGGCTTCGCAGGAAGTAAGCGGCTGGTGGAGCGCAGACTCCACGGGCTACGCCAACTACGCAAGGCCGGACGCCGGTTGACTCACAGGGCAATGCCAGTTGCTTTTGCTTCGGGCATTGCCCTCAAAGGCTTCGCTGAAAGGATGAATCATATGAAAAAGAAGATGTTAAATGCAATATTGGTTACAGCAGTAATTTCTCTATTTCTCTCTGGATGCACAGCTAACATGGTTGGGCAGAGGATCAGTAGTCAGATTCAGTCCCAGATAACCCCTTCCGAAGCTCCGATCCCCATCCAAAATGAATCCCCCTCCTGTCCAGCTGACGATAACCCTCAAGCATCTGATTCAGCGCTTTTTCCCATTGTCTTTCCCTGCTCTCACGCCGGAGACGGTGCAATCCACGTCTCCATTAACAATGCGGCCATCGTAAAGAATCTCAACGACCTACCCGTCGAGGATGGCTTTGTTGTCAGTTTCACAGGCATATGCGGGGGCACGTCGGAGGCTCCGATTGAATATTCTTACCCTGACATGTTTCTCGAGGACGGGAGTATGCGGGATAATATCTATATGGTGTTGCTGGATGTGACCGTGGCAAACCCAGACGGAGCAACCAGCCGATACCAAGGTGCCGATGGGAACTGGGTAAATCATTACCCCGCCCCCTATACGTTCCAGGCTCAGGAATTATGTCAACTCATCTGCCCCGAATTGCCAACAGACTTGGGCATTCAAAGCAACCGAATCAGCTTATCCTATTTCAGTGAGAAAAACCACATCGACAAGAATCCCGACGCCTTTCTGCTTCTGCCGGGTGAAGAGAAAAGCTTTCAGCTGGGCTTCTTTGTTGGGTATAAGATTTTTATAAGAGATGGTCAAATGAAAGGTGTCCAAATTTCACCCGAAGACCTGTCGCTGTGGGCACTTCTGCCAGGTGTAACACAAGCCACATGGGATTTGCATTTGCAATAGGCGTAGATGGCGGTAATGGAGGAGTTGACATATGAAGGCCGCGCTAAAAGTGGAACTTTGGAAATCAAAGCATAATCCATATTTCTGGTTGTCCGTGTGGATTGGAATTTTCATCGCACTGCTCCACACGACAGAAACAATCCCAATGGTTGAAGACGCACGCATTAACAATATGCTTTTCCGGCACGCCATTGGCATCCCCGGCTTTGGCAATCCTGACCCCTGCTCCCTGTTTATATACTGGATGCCATTCACAGGATATACCTACGGAAGTTTCGTGTTTTATGAGATTTGGCCGCTACTGGCTGCCATGCCCTTTGCATGGTCTTATAGTCAGGAGCGCTACCGAAGCTATTATTTGCAGCCAATTTCCAGAGTTGGCAAGAGTGGATGGTTTCAGGCGAAATTCCTCGCAGTATTCATCAGTGGCGGCATCATCACGGCAGTACCGTTGGTGATAAGTCTTTTTGCACAAGCTGTCTTTGCGCCGGCAATTCTGATTCAATATCAGATGATGCAGGTTATTGGAATAACAAATGCTGATTTTTTAGCATCTGTGTACTATACACGCCCGTGGATTTATTGCATTTGCTGGTGCGGCGTGCAGTTCCTTCTTGGCGGTGCGGCTGCGGTAAGCGTCTTTTTATTTGGTAGCAGGCTGCGGCTCGCAGCCCTGGCCATTTTGCTGCCCTATGGACTTTTCTACTGTCTGGCAGCCTTGGGAACTGTCCTGCGTTCTTTTGTTAACGTATCCTTTGTGACAAATGTTTTGCATCTGGCAATGGCGGTTCCCCTGGCACACAATCCCGGCTGGCTTATCTTCTCCTTTGTCGGGTTCACAACCGGTATTTCCTATTTAACTGGTTACCATCAGGTGATGCGCCATGACCTTTTTTAAGCTGGTATCACACGATCTGCGCTGCGGGCTATTGAAACGGAGTTATTGGGTCACAATCCTTGTGGCAGTTCTTCCACTGGTTCAGTATTTCAAAATATTGGGCGGCTGTGGCTTGTCCGGCAGCCTGGGGGATTGCCTACTGTACCTATTTCGTGGGGAAATGGCCCTCTCTTTTTTGTCCGCAGGAAATCAACATATCCAAATTCCTGTTTTATGGATATTGCTAATGATCTTTTGTCTTATTCTTCACACGGATTATTTTTTGGAAGATTTAACGTCATGCGGTCAGCAAATTGTCATCCGCAGTCAGCGCAGAGTTCGATGGCTGCTGTCAAAATGCACATGGAGCGTCGCCGGAGGCATCTTATATTATTTTTACATACTAATTTGCGCCATTGGAGGGTGCCTCTTTACAGAGCAGGCGTTATCATTTTCCATGAGTGAACCCATTGCGGAAGGCATTTTGAAAATGAGTGATGTTCAACCTGATCAGGTCGTGTTCACCGTGGTAATCAAGCCGTTGGTTGCGATGGTATCCATGAATCTGCTGCAAATGATGCTGCAAATTCTGGTTCGCCCAATTCCGGGATTTATGATTTGTTTCGCATTGCTGCTTTGTACGCTCTACCATCCAGCCCTGTGCTTTCCTGCCAGTGGAGCGATTGCACTTCGGAACATCTGCCTTCCCATGACACAGACAGAGAGTTGGGTTCCGGTTTTCAGCGCCGTTTTAACAAGCGTAGCGTGCATAATTATTTCCCTTTGGCGCTTCTCTCACATGGACTTGCTGAGAAAAGAGGACAACTAACATGGCAAACAAAAGAAAGCGTTTGATCATTTTCACAATTGTATTTTTGCTGGGTGTTCTATATGTTTGGCGATATGTGCAGTTGAATGCGTCATATCAAAGGATGCAGACCGGTTGGGATGAAATACATCATTTAGGCGAAGAAGTATCCCTGGGTGAAAACCACATTGATAATTCCATACAGGCAAATGGCTATACCATCCGTGTGGATGCTGTCCAAATTGTGGATACAGCAGAATATATGGAGGAAAAAGGCCTGTCCTCTGACAGCAGAGGAGCATCACTTCCGGAGCGCCTTGCCTTGCTGTCTGCCACAATCAAAAATAAAGACAACAGGGATGACAGCTTCCCTGTGCTTCTTTTTGAGGTATATGGCATTGATTTCTATACCGTCGTTGATTTTGAACTGTTCAACCAGATAAATACCGACCTCCAGAAAGAGGGCTGGGGCATCGTATTGCCTCAGGG
>JAUNWG010000027.1 GCA_030540435.1 Eubacteriales bacterium | reverse complement strand
GCAGTACAATATCAAATCCGGTATCCAGCGCATCCTGTACATTTTCCGCAGCGATACCGGATTTGCTGTTGTCATAACTGATATCCGTAGCCTTATTTTTACCGCCGATGTTTACTGATCCAAATGCCATTATGATTCACTCCTTCCTGTTTCCAGCCAGTATTCTGCCGGAATAGCCGCTGCCGGAACACTGGCTGCACGCAGGCGGATCGCGCCTGCAATGGTTTCATTCATTGCGCACAGGCCGCAGGCTGCCGCTGTGCCGATGCCTTCCAGCGCAATCGTCACCGTTGCGTGATCTGCCGCCGTTACATCGGAAACGGCCAGATCATAGTAGTATGGATAGTTTGTGGTGCCGTCGTTTTGCCAGCCTGTTGTTGGGATAGAGAACGATATAGCCATTGGTTTGTCCGCTTTTAGGTCGTCAATTTCCTCCGCCAATTCTATGGTCGTTTGCGCGATCTCACCGATATTCGTATCCGTATAATTTCGTGATCTGGTCAGCATTTGCATGAGTTGCTTCATGGCCGACAGTTTTCCTTCTGTCGTCGTATTCACGGATGTTCACCTCCAAACAGTGCGGGCAGGGGCGAACCCTACCCGCTGGTTTGTCAAATTACGCGCCAAATACCTCGTTCAGCATTTCAGTTACTTCTGCATCAGTTGCCACCATAGCGTCAATGTCGGCCTTGGTGTAATAGTTTGCAAGCGCAGTATTGATAGCCGTAGTGACCTCGGCGGTCTTAGCGTAGTCGCCAATACCAATTGCAGCAATTGCTTCGGCAATGTAGCCTACCACAGTGGTGGATACTGCGCCCTCCGGCAGGGTACCAACAAGGGTTTTCAGATTGTTGATGGCAGTGGTGTTCGCGCTGATACCAGCCGCCAGTTCCGTGGCCTCTGCGCCGTGTGCAGCGGCCCAATCGATCAGCTCCTTGTAGCTGTTGACTACGCCGTCGTCTGTGACCTTGGTGGAAAAGTCGTTGAACGCATCATCAATCATCTTGGAGATGGAGCCTTCGCCCTCGCCAGTCAGGACATCAAGGTCAGCCTGCTTCGCCTTTGCATCAATGACCGCCTTCAGTGCAGTAGACAGTTCTGCTTCGCTTACTTCGGATTTGTACGCCAGCGCAGCCAGTCCCTTAACTGCCACATCCACGCCGTTGACGGCAATCGTGCCGTTAGCTGTGCCGGTTGCAATCAGAATGTCAACAATCTTGTTGGCAATGGTCAGGGCTGTGCCATTCACATTAACACCGGTGATCACATTCGGTTCGCCGCCCGCAGAAACAATATCATCCACTCTGGTACTCAGATTGGTAACACGAGTATCCAGTGCGTCCGTAGCGGTCTTTGTCTTCTCTGCCAGCGCCTTCAGAGCTGCCAGCTTGTTCAGTTTTGTGGTATCGTAAGCCATTGTGTTTTTCCTCCTGAAAAAAATTGAATTTATCTATGTATGCGGATATTTACTCACTGGGCCCCTGTGTAGCAAACACCTCGTCAAACATCTCATTTACCTCGTCTGCTGTCGCAATCCGGCTGTCGAGCGAATCATCCAGCGCAGTATCAACCGCAGTGTTCAGCTCTTCCGTGGTCACATAATCCGCCATATCTGCGGATGTCTCGCCCATGCAAACAATCGCGCCGTCAACCAATGCATATGCAATACAGTGCGCCGCGTCGCTGCCCGGCACCAGATACAGCACATTTTCAACCGCTGTTTCTGCCATTGGAACTGTATCGACTTTGAGAAATTTCACGTGTCCTGCGTTGCTAACTGCGCCGGTATAATCGGTGCGCAAGCGTGTCATTGCGTCCTTCAAAATGCCCAGCGTTACCACGCTGCCTGTGTTGTAAGCCATGTTGTTTAACCTCCTCCTAATACTTCATCCATCATTTTCTGTGCGTCCTCCGGCGTCGCAAACGGGATGCTGTCGCCCGCCGGTAAATTACCCTCGAAGACCTCTTGCATCATCTCTTGCGCTTCTTCCGGCGTTGCAACGGTAATGTCGTATACGCCGCCGGTCGCGCTGCTGTCGATATCCGGTTTCACGCCCAGTAGTGCAAGACTGGCCTGTATCGGTTCTGTCGAAATCGTCTCCGCGTACACCCGCAGGATACCGTCCAATGTCTGCGCGCATGCCGCCATCCCGCAGTCCTGCGCTGCGGCCATGCTTTCCGGCAGGATGGTCAGCAACGGGACAGCATCTGCTGTAAACTGTTCATCTGCAATATCGCAGTGATAGGGGTAGAGCACGTCGGTTTCCCAGCCGGTGATTGGGACGGTGATGTCAAGCCGGGCGGTACCGATATTGCTGTCAAGCAGCCCTTGAATTGCCGCGTTTGCCAGATTTGCGCTGGCGCGGATATCCGGGTGCGCTTCCGGGTCTTTGTTGTGCTTCTCAAGTGCCTCTTCCAGCAACCCGACAGATACCATTGCACCCGACGTTGCAACCATCTGGATTTTGACGTCGTTTGTCATTGCAATAAATGCATACATTTCGACGACAAATCCCGGTGTTTCGCTCTCTGACGGTATCCAGATGCCCTTATCGTCCTGCATGACGAACAGCAGCGCACTTTCTTCCGCGTTGTCCAGCGCAGCATAGACTGCGACCTGCTGTAATTGATATCCTTCCGCAAGACCGGTGCTGGTGATCTGAATTTTTACCCGTTTTCCCTCCTCCTGATTCTCAATGCCCAGCAGGGAAAGGGTCTGTACCGGCGATTGCAGGTTTTCCAGTTCTACCAGCGTTGCGGGGTCTGCCGTGCCTGTGCCGCCGACCGCATCCGTGATCGTCAGTGTTCGTCCGGCAAGCAGTTCGTTCAGCATAACCAGACCGGCATTCGTCACGGTGGAATCACTCCATGCCATTTATGTTCACCTCCATTTTCAGGTACGTCGTATTACCGACAGCGGTACGTACCCGTATATTGCCGTGTGGGCGTTCCAGCGGACCAGGGATCGCAATATTGACCGCTGTCCGCAGGTAGCAGCCTGCAAGTGCCGCGCCTGCTCTGGCGACAGCTACGCCAGCAGAACGCACGATATATGTGATTCCTTCCAATCGGGAACGCACGGTTTTGTAATAATTGATACGTTTTATTACGTTTTTGTGCCGTTCAGAGTTGACCTCATCATCGGTTGCATCAATGCGCAGACGAAAAAAATAGGGTTTGCCGCCGTACTCGAACCACTCCACAACCTCTGTGTCTGGGAATATTGCAGATACCGCGATCTCAATGGCCCGTTTTGTGCCCTTCATACGATAAACATTCCAGCAGTTTTTCAGCGTTTCACGCTTCTGTTCAACGGTATAACTGTAATCCCACCAGTCGATCTTGAAATCATGCGCCAGCATGTCCAGCACATCCTCTGTCAGTTCGTCGATGCGGTAATAGATGCCGGCTGTCGACAGTGACATACCTGCGTGCAGTGGGAGCCAGATTGACAGTGCCGCAGCCAGCGCAACCATTCGTTGATCATACCGCAGGGCAGGGGGGAGCGTTTGATCTAATGGCACATCGCGGATATTGCCCGCTTGCGTGATGTATTTCATTCGTCTTCGCCCCCATATATCAGGATCGGATTGCCATCCAATATCGCGCATTGCGTTGATGCAAGCCGTTGGGTGGTTGGCTCATTGATCTCAATGCCGCTCACACCCGCCTGTACAACCATCGCAGTAAGCCGTGCCGGATTGATTCTGCGTCCAAGTTTGCCGGTTTGCCATGCGATGTATTCATTCACCGCGGCGCGCACCAGTTCCTCCAGCGGCGTGCCGCCCGGTTCTGGATGCAGACTACCGTAATATGTCAGGTTGATCGTAAACAGAACAGGCTCCGGAGCGGATACAATTACCTCATCTGTCACCGGGCGGATATCGTCGCTCGACAGGTATTCCTGCATGTCTGCGATCTGTTCGTCTGTCGGAATGCCGCTGTCCATCAGGATTGTAATGCCGGTTTGGCCCGGCTCCAACTCTTGCACCGTGACGTCCGCGACCGCTGCATTATGCTGTTCTGCATGATACTGATATGCGCCTGCCGTTCCAGTTGTGGAATAGCCCTCATAACTGCCGCGCAGGCGGCCGTAAAAATCCTCATCTGTTTCTCGCTCCGTGCCGCCGATGCTCGCCGTCGTATTTTCTACCGACGCGACATAAGCGATTTGTTGAATCAGCGTTTTGATTTTTCCGGCAGCGTATCCGTTTCCGACTGTCCCAGGAGTCGTGCATTCAGCCGCTGTATCTCCGGTCAGCTGTCCTGCCGGTATCGTCAGTTCTTCTATCGTCGAAAAGCGTATCTCTCCGTCTGCCGCAGCCTCTGTACCAACGGGTATCACGATATCTTCCGCCTGCTCCTGAGACAGCGTAAACCGCAGCGTAGTTACAGCGGGTTCTGCTTCCTGTCGTTGGATACTGTAGAAAATCTCGGCGAGACTGTCCAGATATTCTCCTTGCGCATAGCGCGGCAGGTTCCGTTTTGCCGCAATGTTCAGCAAGCTTCGTTCCTGCGATAGGATGGAAGCGAACCACAAGATCAACTGCCGTACCGGGTCTGCCGGATAAAGCGTACGTCCAAATTGTTCCTCGTATGCCGTTGTCAGTTCATTTACAATTGTCGCCGTGTCTGTTTCAACAAATTCGACGTCAGGAAAATTGTAATCACTTGCGAGACTTGCCACTTCGTTCCACCTCCACTACCGGCACCATACGTCCTGTTATTTCTTCCATCTCTGTTGTTACATCTGTCACCTGCACGCGACTCTCGTAATCGTCTACCGCTGTTATCAGCTCCGCTTCAAACATGCTTGCTGCAATACGCATGGGACGATCGATGTATTTCATACTCAGCCCCATGTTCCGGTCGAGAGGGACAGTACCTTTTGGTGTAACTGCAAGAGCAGTTACGTTCTGACCAATTTCCGTTGCTTCATCTATGGGTTCCAGTTTCAGGTTTTCAAGCTCTGTCGTCGTTACCCGGATACGCACTGTTTATCCCTCATTTCTCATACGCCTTCATTTTTACCTGCACATTTGCTTCCGTCCAGTTTCCCTGCGGATCGCTGTGTGTACCGCTAAAACTCAACGTTTCGATCACCCAGCGGTAAAATCCGTATGCGCGCCCCAGTTTTACCGGAACTGCCGTACCTTCCCGCTGATATGTCAGTAGCTGTACATAATCGTCCACAGGCGATGCGCCAAGAGCCGTTGTAAGCAGGATGTTTAATGAAATGGAATCGGCGTCCACGCCGGTAAATTCCGTCATGCTGCGCCGCATATGCAAATCATGTGATACATACGACGCGGAAGAACTCCATACAAAATTATTTGCTGTCCGCACAAGATCAGGCGATACGATAAACAGCACCATGCCGATATAGCCGATCTGTCCTGGTTTCACATCTACAGGTGTAACGTTAGATTCCTCTTCTTTCGCTGGGACGATAGACTGTAAGATTGGTTCAGTCTGTTTTGCGGACTGTACTGTAGGCTTATTTGTTGATCCTACAGTTGTTGTGTTTCCAGAAATGGAGCTGACATTTACCCAGCCTGTGACGTAGGTCCCTGCCGGATTTTTCCCGCACCATGCGCTTTTCGATGTAATGCGTATTCTGCCATTCTTCGTTGCTGCCGACCAGATATAGTACGTTCCGGTTTTGGTCGCCGCCTTGTTCGTTGCATCAGACGATACATAGAGCGCAGTGTTGTTCAGTGTGACTTTTTGCCCAGTAGTAAACGCCATTCTTGTACCTTCTTTCTATTACAACCGCCCGATAATCCAACCATCGCCGCCCGGTCGGTGAATACTGATTACCATATCGCCGATCTCCGGTATCCACGGTTCGCCTAACCGCAGGATTTTCATATCACCTGATCTGTTTCCGCTCAGCCATGATACTCGCACCGTGCGATTTGACCGGTCTACCGTTGTCACGGTTCCCATCCGTGCAGTATATTCAAGCCGGTCTATCCTCGCTTTTTGTTCATTAAGCTCTTGTTCCAGGGTCTTCCGCATACTATGCTCCTTCAATATCTTGTGATTGATTGCCGCAGGCTGATACTGGTTCGGTATCCACTCCGACTAATAGAATGCTTTGCCTGCTCGATGTAGTAATCCCCGTCGAAGCCGCCAAAGCCGCTGATTTTGACAGTCAGCCCAGCGCACAGTGTCACGTCACCCGGCATCACAAACGTCGCTGTGATCTCGCCTTTATTTGCTTCCCGCAGGCGCGCCATCGCCAATTGCTCCGCTTCCGCGTTGGAGGATACTTTTTCATTTGATATCTTCAATACAGAATCGTCGCTGCTGGACGAAGCGCTGGAAGTACTGCTCGAACTGCTGCTGGAGCTGTTGATAGACGTATATTTTGGCACGCCGTACCCTGTGATGGTTTTGTATGTCAGCGCATAGCTCCTGCGCCGAACCGCGTTGGAGCTGTTGCCCTCAATCGTATGTACTGTGCTGCCGGAAACGTATTCGACAATGCCAACGTGGCTTGCTCCGGTTTTAAAATAGATAATATCGCCGCGCTTTGGCGTGTAACTTCCCTTGTATTTAAACAGACCACGCTGCTTAAACCAATTCATACCGGCATCTGTGCTCGCTGTCTTCGGCACGATGCTGGTCGGCACGCCTGCCTCATTTGCACACCAACTAACAAACGCATGGCACCACGCAAGACCATTCGTGCCTGTATACTTCCCGTATTTGGTATTGTCATTACCAGATTCCTTGTAACCGATCTGAGAGATCGCTACATCCACGATATCTTTTGTTGAGGAATTGGAGTTTGATGAACTTGATACTGTGCCGGCTGTCTTTGTCGATGTTGTTGTGCCGCTTATAATCAGCGCTTTGCCGGATCTCCTGCCCCAACTGTTGCACTCTGATGCGCTCGACATCAGTAGGTCAAAATGGTACACACCATTCACTACTTTGATTGCGCCGCCGCGGTCGGTAACTTTGTATACCTGTCCATCCCTTGATGTTCCGGTTCCTTTTATCTGTATCTGTGTGTTGAACGCAATGGATGAAGGGGCAGCGCATGTTTTATTCGCCGGATTGAGCTTGTTGCCCATCGCGTCATAAAATCCGCCCTCCATTTTGTTGTTAGCGGGATAATATGCGGTATACAGGGCATCGACCTCTTTACCCTGGTATGTTGTCGCAGGGGCCGAGGTGGTTACCGCCGCGCCCTTTGGATATGTGCCCTCGTATGTCTTGCCTGTCACCGCATCTTCATAGGTGACTGTGCATGCCGTGTAACAGGTGTTAGACAAGCTCGCCTTGAAGTCAAAACTGATATAACTACCGTCGCCGCGTTCGATGGTTCTGGTCGTTGTTTTGCTCTCATATGTCTTCTGGTCGAAAATAACAATCGTTCCGTTTGTCACCTTCATACTCATGCCGGCTTTTGTGCATAGCTTTTGCAAAAATACTGCGTCTGTCTCTGTCGTTTGCTCGGCACGCTTATACCGCACTTCGGTATCCGACAAATACAGCAGGGAATATCCGCCGGTCTTTGCAATGCTCTGACTGATGTCGCGCAGCGTCGTGTTTTCCCACGATTTTGTGCGTTTGGTTGTCCGCGTGGATGTGTTGTAGCTCATCGCCGTGCCGCGCATGGTAACGGTCTGCGGCGGTCCTTTCATATCTATTTCATCCAGTTCAAAATAGCCGCAGTTCAATGACCGGTCTTTCCCATTTCCGCTCCAGTTGTGTTGTACGATGGTGGGAACAATCGTCGCCTTACTGGCGCCGCCTTTATTTGCAGCAGCCCGCTGCTCGATCTCTTTACTCAGCCATTCAGTGATGATAACGCCGTCCCGGTCAGCGAGTAGCATTTCAAAATCGTCCGCCTCGCCGTCCTCACTGTCTGTATATGTCACAGAGATGAGACGTTTTTCAATTTCGGATGTGACGTCCGCATTGTTGATTTTCACCGATAGCGTCGTATTCCGTGCGGTATCGATTGCGCTCACCTCTGTTCACCTCGTTTTTTCACTCTTCATTTGCCGCAAACCACGGTGGCACGGTTACGTTGCCGCCGTCTTCAATGTCTGGTACAGCCAGGCGTACACCCGCCGGAAAAATAAACACCTCACAATATTCCTGATTTGCTGCGATCATGCGGTCCATCAGCATTGCGTCGCCCAGTACGCGGTGGGCGATGGCGTCCCATGTGTCGCCGCTCATCGTTTTCGTATATCCTGCCATCAGTATGTCCTCCTACGATGTGCGTCCTCGCGTTCATCCAGATACCGGTCTAATGTCTCGACCAGTTCGCCGTCGTGTTCGATCAACTGCTGACGGATGTTGTTTAGCGTTTCGCTGCTGACGTTGCCTTGTACATGGATAACCGGCTTGTATTCCAACTGGATGACCGTGCTTTTGTTCTCAGAAGAACTTGTGCTGTTTGTAAACTGCTTGATTTCTGGAATTACCGGAAGCACACGCTGTGTGCTTTTTTCCTGCTGGACGCTCGACAGCAGTTCTACGGCACGCGGGTCTATCATGGTGATCAAATTGTTGCCTGCAATGATAGATTCCTGTGCAGTCTGTGCCGCAGCTTCCTTTGCCTGCAAGTAGGCGATGGCATTCTCTTGTGCGGCCTGCGCGAATACGGCGTTGGTTTTTTCGCTGCCTTGCTTGATGCCCTGTGCTGCGCCTGCCATGTCCATTTCACCGTAGTATCGGAATACCTTCGACGGGGAGTTGATATCCTGCGCTTCCCGGTACGCTTCGCTGGCTGCGACTGCTGCCGCACGGGCTGCTGCTACAAGGTCGGGCTTTTTCGCATTGATGCCATCAATCGCGCCTTGGATTGCATTTTTGCTGTAGGTCTTAAAGGTGCTTTCCTTCATATTGTCGGAAAATGCCTTAACTGCGGCTTTGGCGACCTCTTTCGCTTTATCTGCCACGGCTTTTTCTTTAGCGGCCATGCCGTTAATTAAGCCTCGGTCTACATTCTCGCCGGTCTCGATTGTGTATTTGGATGGACTGTTTACACCAGCAGCTTGATTGATTTGCTTTATCATGTCGGAAGCAAGTTTTCCGGCGTTTGCACTGATTGTGCCGTCGTCTTTCAGTCCGATACCCAGACCGGAAACGACGCCTTTGGCAACCTCTACCGCCTTCTCATGCAGTTCCGGACCGGCGTTGTTGATCGCATCTGTCACGTCCTGTAGTCGTTGCTGAACCTCTGCCGTTCCATCCGCTGTTGTGCTCGATACGCTGGAAATGGTTTCATTGAGGGAATTCCATTTACCGGTTATGGTTTCAACGGCCTCAGTATTGCCCGACTTGATCTTTTCCGCGAGTTCTTCGACCGTGCCCATTGCGTCGGAACTGCCATCTGTCAACTGCCCCCACATGCTGGATACATCAATCCCAGAATCAAGGATCGTTTGTAGATTTTGTTGATATGTCGTCCACTGCTCCAACTGGCTGTCAAGGTTACTGTTCAGCTGATCGGTCGAAATCCTCGTGACCTCATCCGCCTCTTTGAACAAGCTGATCTGACCGCTCAGTTTTTCATAAGCGACATCGTATGCCTCTGACCATGCATCTTGATAGGCTTGTGCGGCTTCTACGATCTGGTTGGTCTGTTCAGAGGTCAGGCCAGCGGCATCTGCTTGTGCCAGCAGTTGCTGGGTATATTCGTCCGCTTTTCCCTCCAGTTCGACAACTTTTGCGGCAGTTTCGTCATACACCGCCTGCAACTCTTTCTCCGCTTCGACAGCTCGATTGTATGCGATGGTATTGACCATCTTATGGTAGACGTCATGTCCGCCATTGTTCAGTTCATTCTGTGCCGCTTCGACCGCCGCTTGCGCCTCGATTAATTTGGCTTCCATCTGCGCAAGCTCGGCTTTTTGTTCCGCTACTTGATTGACGGTTGCGTTCA
This sequence comes from Eubacteriales bacterium, assembly GCA_030540435.1. Taxonomy (GTDB): domain Bacteria; phylum Bacillota; class Clostridia; order Oscillospirales; family Butyricicoccaceae; genus Butyricicoccus_A. Next base: position 17,476 of record JAUNWG010000027.1, on the reverse strand, counting down.
TTTCGTCTGCGCTTGCAGCGTTGGCAAATTCTCGCATTTCATCCGTTGTCGAGCTTATTGTGCCAGACAGCGAATCGTATTCAAGATTTAAGTCCGGAAGCAGACCGTTCAGTTGTGTGACAGTCGCTGCAATCTCCTGCTGAACAAGGTCATTGTCTTGGTCTTGAGTCTGTAGCTTTTCTAGGGAATCGATCAGTGCGTTGGCCTTTTCACGCTGCTCTTCATACTCTGCGGTTGTCTGTTCCCAGGATTCATTGCTTGCGTTGACGGTTTCTGTTAGGTCATCGACGCTGTTCCGCACCTCGTTTACCTGTCCGACAACCCCCTCCAAACTGTTGACACCTACAGATACAGCGCCTGCAAAGCCTCCAATGACTGCTGCGATTCCGCCGATTGCAACGCCGACGCCGACCATCGGCATCAGTTGAATGGACATTTGCTGTAACATGAACTTGGCAATCTGTGCGGCTGTCGCAACTGTGCTGATGCCGGCAGCAACCAGTCCGAATGCTGTTGCTGCACCGCCCAATACAACAATCATCTGTTGATGTTCCTGCACGAGGGCGTTTGCTTTGTCTGCAAGCCTGGTCAATAGGCTTGCAGCGTCTGTCGCAGTTGGCAGGAACGCTTCGCCAATCGTCGTTTTCAGTGCGTCCCATGCACTTTCCAGCAGATAGACCTGTCCGGTGTAATTATCCAGTCGGATATCCGATACCGAGCTTGCCGCGCCCTCGTAGTCGTAAATATCCTGCGTCAACTGTTGCCATTCTTCATCCGATGCATTCACAATGGACAGCAGACCGCGCATGCCGCGCTGACCTGCCAGATTATACGCGGCAACCTGCGCCGCCTGTGCGTCGTCGCCAAAGCCTTGGAACGCTGTCCGCAGCTCGGTTAGGAACGTCATGAGGTCCTTTGCGCTGCCGTCCGCGTTGTACATGGAAAGGCTCAGATTGTCCATTTCATTGGCAGCGGTTTCGTTTGCGCCCGACATGCGGGTCAGCATGGTATTCAGTGCGGAACCGGACACGCTGCCCTTGAGGGCGTTGTTCGCCATCTGTGCAAGCGCGACAGACACATCCTCAATGCTGTAGCCAAGGTTTGCTGCTGTGCTTTCTACATAGCTCAGCGATTCGCCCATCAGGGAAACAGTAGTATTGGAGCTGGTTGCCGCCTTGGTCAGCACGTCCGCAAATTTCGTGACAGCCGCTTCGCCCTGCAGCCCGAACGCGTTGAGTGCATCGGACACAATGCCGGTCATTTCCGCCAGGTCTTCACCGGATGCCGCCGCCAGCTTGACAACGGCTGGTAGACCAGCAAGCATCTCCTGTACGGACCAGCCCGCCAGCGCCTGCGTCTGCATGGCTTCCGCGCACTGCGATGCAGTGTATACGGTCGTTGCGCCCATTTCCTTCGCGAGAGAGGTCAGTTGTTGCGTCTCTTCCGCTGTAGCGCCGGAAACCGCTTGTACGCCGGACATGGTGTATTGCAGTTCTGCTGCGGAATTGATACAACTCAGAATGCCGCTGTCGATCGTTACTACGGCGTTTGCTACTAGGTCTGCACCGATTTTCATAACGCCAAATGCGTTTGCAACGTCATTCAACGTGTTCTCGAACTTCTTGAAGCCCTCCATCTCTGCGGTGGTTTCCTTCAGTTGCTGTTCTAGTTCTGCCTGCTCACGCGTCAGATTATCTGTGCTGATGCCCGCTTTTTCTAGTTGTTCTTTGTCTTCTTGCAGCTTTTGAGCGTTTTTTTCGATTTGAATTGTCAGTCGTGCAAGTTCTTTTTCATGCTTCTCTTTTTCAGATGTTAATTCCTTGGTTGCGCTGCCGTTTTCCGCTATTTTGGTTTTGGTCTCCTCAAGCGCCTTTTGTTCGTTCTGAAACTTTTGGTTCAGCGTGTCCAGCGCTGATTTGTGCTTCTCATAGGCGCTGATATCGCGCAAAGCCTGATTATATTCCTTGACCTTGCTTTGTAATTCTCCCATATAGTTTTTCGCAGTGGAAAAACCGGAAGCAAAGGTACTCTCAACCTGTGCTTTGAGCATGAAAAGAAGCTCATATTGTTTTGCTGTCGCCATCTGGCTTCTTTCCCTCCTCAGAGTACAGATTTGGTGCAGGCACAGGGGATTCCTGCGCCTGCATGGTAGCTATCTTTCTTGTCTTTTTTTGCAGATTGCAATTACACTGTCGAGCCATTGAAAGAGTTGCCGCAAGGGAAGTGACTCCCAGTGCGTGACCGGCGTGTATGTGTGTTCCGAAAGGAAAATGTAATACTCCCGGAGCGTTCTACTGATGTTCTTCGCGTTACTTAGCCCGTAACGATTAAGAAAAAACGCGCGGCATTTGTAATCGCGTTATAGTCGCTGAGCGGCAGCGCTTCGATCATGTCAGACGGAACTTTTGCCGCTCTTGCTGCAACCATGCGCTGATAGCGGTGCGATACGCTCGGTGTATTGATGTTGATATTCATTGCCGCAAGTTCGTCGTCGATGCTTTCAATCATCCGACCTGTCAGGCTTTCAAAATCCAAGTCCAGTTCCTCGTAAGTCTCGCCGCAGTACGTGAACGGTTTGGACAGTTTGTGGTGCGCGTGACCGAATTTTTGCAGAAGTTCTTCGCGCTTGATATCTTTTGCCGCTTCTTCTGCTTTGTTTACCGCGTCGGTAACTCGTTCGATAGTATCCATGATGGTTTTCCTCCATTTTTGATTTCTGGGCGTATGTCCCTTTGACTGTCATTGTAGCGAACCAAAACGGCAATGACCGGCAATCTTATATGTAGGCATGCAAAAAGCCCCTCGCATTTTCTGCAAGGGGCTTGAATTTGTAAATACTGTAATTTTAACTGCAATAGGCCGCTCTGAGCGGTGCGAGATAATCTACGCCGTCTACGTAACAGATGTTGTTCAGCGGATCAAGCTCCATAACCTTTTCTCCGTCACGGTATTCCGCCCAATAGAGCACGGACGCTACCGTATTCGGATCGCTGGTGCTTGCTGTCTTTAGGCTGCCGCCGTCCATCTGTTTCGGGAATACTTTGAATACGTGTTTTACATTCGTAACCTTCTGTTCACCGCTGGTCTCAATTCCTTGCTGGAACTCGCGCAGCTCCCACGTGTGAATGCGCGGGGAAGAGAGCGAAATCCCTTTACGGGACAAGACTGTGTGCTTGAGGGTGATAGACATTGCTTTCATCTGACCAATCAGGGGGGTCTCGATCTCGCCTGCAATGCCGGAACCGTTTACTGTTGTAGTAATGTACTCAAGCGTAGGAAGGTCAGCCTGCGTAATACCAATGAACTCTTCGTTTTCCTCGTACAGTTTATACTGAATTACACTTGCGTCAATCATGCTATCCCTCCTTTACGAACCTGAGCTAAACGCCGCAGTCACATAGCTTGCGTCGTATTCGAGAAGCAGGTCGATCTCCTGTCCCGGTGTTGGCGGTGCCATGTAGATGTGCAGACGCACAATGCCGTTCATGATATCCTCCAGCGGGTTTTCGTTTGCCCTGTATTCGCAGCGTGCGCCGTGCAAATGTCCTGCGCTGGTCAGAGTGTTGATCCACATGTTTAACTCGTCCACGATGCTTTCCACATAGCGCGGCGTCAGTTTCTGGTCGATCTTTTTCCACAGCGTCACAATTGCCGTATTGGCGATATAACCGAACATGCGGGAAATGCTGATAAACATGTCCTTCGGGTCGGCGTTCTTCGGCCAGCACGCATTGTAAACGCCCCAGCTGGTGAATCCGTTTACAAAATTGTATGCGGTCACAATACCGTTGCCGCGCAGATAGTTTGCCTGCGTGAGATCAAGCAGGACTTCCGTGCCGTCTGCCAGTACCGCGCCGTCTGCCTGCAATGTACGGTTACTCGCCACGTCGGACGGAATGTTATCGTTGTCTGAATCGACAGCACACATCTGTCCTGCAAGCTGCGTGCTGTAGTGGAATACAAGATCTTCCAGCTTCAGTTTCGGCCAGCAGAGAATCTGTTTTTTGTTTTTGAAGCTCGCAGAATTTTCCTTCAGCTTGACCGCATCCTGATAGCTGGTCGTGCTCTCGGTATCAAGGTCGCAAACACAGCACGCGCGGAAGATCGTGGAGTACATTGTCTTTGCCGCCATGACCGCCGCGACTTCCGGATACTGCGAAAATCCCGGTGCAATCATGATATCCGGCAAAACGCCACTTGCAGAATACGCAGCGTCCATTAGTTCAATACCGGTGCTGATTCCTGTTCGGACATTATAACCGCCGATCACGTCGTCAACCAGCTCGGACAGGTCAAACGAAACCGCGCTGTAGCTGACTGTAACGGCAGTCAACTCCGCCGCTTCGATCGCGCCGCCCGCCAGCGTTTCGATGATGCAGTTTCCGTCCGAATAGAATACGTCGTAGTCCGTGCCTGCCGTAAATGTTGTGTCGCCGCTGGTAACTACAATACTGGACGCAATCGTGTCGCCGGTCAGCTTGATTTGCCAGTTCTCAATGGTGTATTCCTGCTCGTCGACAGCTTTCTGGTGTGCCTCTGGGTCCAGAACATTTACAAGCAGCAACGGCGCAACGCCATACAATCTGAAGTGACTGTACATAACTTCGCACAATGTGTACTTTTCCCAATCGTCGCTGTAACCGAGCGCGGAGACCGCTTCGTCATAACTATAGGCAGTGACAATGGTGTTCGGCTTGCCGTCTACCTGATGGATCGGCGCAGTGCCGAATGCAATGGTAATGCCGCTTCTCGCGATTGATGGTACAGCTACGGTTGTCGGCTGTTCCGTCGCGCGGACGCCATAAAATCGTTCCATCTCGCGTTACCTCCTTCTGGACGTGCGTGCCTTTGCCGCCATGTCCTGATAGTATTTGTGCAGGATATTGCCCTTTTCCTGCGTTTTCGCCTGTGCGTCGCTCAGCTTTTTCGGCTCTACAAGTAAATACTTGATTTCTGCATATTCCTCGGACATGCCGCCGATAAATTCCATGATTTCAGCTTCTGTGCCCGAAAGAATTTGTCCATTACGCAGTTTAGACCGGGGAATAGACGGGCCGATATAAACCAGCTTGATAACAGGTTTTGGTTCGGTTTGTGCCGTATCGGCCGTTTTCACTACCGGCTGTGCAGCGTCGGTTGCTTCTGTTGCTGTCGTTTCCGTTGCAGCTTCCATAGCTTCTGATGTTTCCATGTGCTTACCTCCATTTCATTACCAGCCAGACGGCAGTATTTGCCGTTCAACCGGTGGGATTTTCCATTTCGTCATGATTTCTGCTTGATGATATGGGTCGTATCTCGCTGTATCGTCAAGATAAAATGCATATTCAAACGGTTTGGTGATTTCAAACCGTTTTCCGATTACACCCCTGCGCTGCAATCCCACGCGCAGACGCTCCACAATGTTCTGCACCGCAAGCCTGCCCTGATCTGGGTCTTCGTCGTAAATCGTGATAACCATTCGTACCGAAACGGTATTTTCGTTTTTTCCATTGGAATCCACGTCGTCTACACCGTTCACGATTTGCAGTAGGATATATGGTATTTTTTGCTCGACATCTGTGACCGGCGGCACTTTTTGCTTGAATATCTGTACCTCACGTGACAGCGGCTGATCGTTCCAACCTTCCTGCTTTACCGGCAGCTGCATTGCGCCCAAGTCCTCCTTGACAGCAACCTCCAGCGCGTCGAGAAGCCCTCTGAATGTCATGGTGTTCTCCTTTTTAGAATCCGTTCAAGATGCGGTATAGTTCATGGTCAATGCTTTTGCTTGTGATTTCCTGTGCGCGCTCATACACGGCGTCCATTGCAGGCTCGTATGCCAGCATATCCGCAACGGAAAAGCCAAAATATTCTTTGAGCTTTGTCTTTCCCGTGCGGGTTTTGCCGTTGGTACGGTAGAAAATACCAGTGTGGCCACTGCTGAATGTTGCGATAAAGCCCCTGTTGAGCTTATGCTTGCCCGATTCGCGTGCGTCCGTTGCGCTGACCGGGGCGGTGATTTTTGCTCCGGCCTTGCCGTTGACATACCGGTTCGTATACCTGCGGGTGGCAGGGGAGGGATGGAAGCGGTACAGCGGGATTTTTGTACCAGAAAAGGTGATCTCGCCCACAATATCTGAGCCCGCTTGTCCTGCGCGACGCAGTTTAATGGTTTGATATGTGCGTAGATTGCCGGTTTTTATGTCGTACCGCTCTTTGATTTCCTTTGCCGCTTGTGTACGCGCTGCAATCAATCCGCGGTTCATTGCATTACGAAATACAATCTTTGCTTTATCCGGCATAGTATGCAGCATTTTATTGACATGAGCAACTTGTGCTTCATCAATTGTAATGTTCACATCCGGCATACCTATTCATCTCCTGCTAATAATTCAATCTTTAATAGACCGCCCTCTACGTTTATGCTTACGATTCCCCAACGCTGGTTTCCGATCTGGATTTTTCGGTTTTTACGCGGCAGCGGCTGGAAGTCCTCCACTGCAATCCAAACAATTTTGCCTTGCTGGTAAATCATCGGATCATTTCCGGTGCTGAGTGACCGCCCCTTGTTATACGTGGTATTCCAGTTTCCTTCTTCTTCCGTAACAACGGGGATATGTCGCTCTTCCGGTGGTTTGCCGTAGCCCTCGCGCCAATACAGCACAGTTTCCGTTGTGGCAAAATCATTTAAGCTAAGGAACACCCGTTTCGCGTCGGCCTGCATCTGTGCTTTCAGGCTGCGCATTATGGTTCGTCTTCTGTGGTCGGCGCAGACATAACGTCGCGGCACGCACGCCACGGGGATTTCATGATCGGTGCGGCAATTGGTCTTGCCGTCAGGATGACCTCCTTCTGGTTGTGCACAGAGTCGACGTTGTGTTTCGGGACACGGGTACCGGTTCGGGTGTGCGTGTTCTGGTCCATCTCCACCTGTGTGACCGCGCCGTAGCGCAGCTTACCGGTATTCGGTGCTGCCAGCAGTGCACCCTTGGTAGGGAAGTAGTTCTTGGTTTCCAGCTTTCCGTCTTCATTGATCTCCTGATATGTACCGCGATATGAGAAAATATCCAGCGCAACACCGCCAAAATTTAGGCGACCGATGCGGATCACGCCGTTCGGCTGCCACTGCGGGTCTACCTCTCCAATTTCGATGCGCCGGTTGTCCAGCATGGCGTGTACCCACGGGTCGGACAGAATCATTTCTGCAACCTCGCTGCCTACAATCAGATCTGTGACATTTCGACCTGCATCAATGAGACTCGCTGCCTGCGCAGCAACGTCCTTGTACCATGTGCCGCGCTTATTTGCCGTACCGATATCCCATGCGGCGGACTGCTGGAATACGCCGGGATTTTCGTTGCCATCGTAGTACTGCGCTGTCAGGTCTTTCGGCTTGTTCTCTTTATCACCGATGTGATGCATGGTGCAGGAGTTGTCCAGCATGGTATTGACGCACATCCATTCCTCGCGGCGCGTGATCGCGCGGTCAAGAAATTCCATATCGTCCAGCAGGAACTGCCGTTCGCGCTGTTCCGGGGTCAACGTACTCACAATGCTTTCGCCCGCCATGCGCTTGGTCAGATCGTCGATGCTCAATGGTCTGGACGGCGCGATATACGGCGGCACAAGCTCATAGGTGTTGTAACCGCTACGCTTCATCGGCACAGCGCCTACGCGCGGAATGACGAACGGTGCCATCATGTTGCCTTCGCCGTCGTCATAGTCGACAACGACCTTTTCTGTCTTGAAGATCGTCGGTGCGCCGCCGAAATACCGATCCTTGACAAAAGTGTAAACTTTCGGCATTTCCTTTAGCGCGGTTTCCATGAAAAAAGTTTCATAGATATTGATTCCCATTTCCAGTTCCCCCTTTTCAGATTCCGTCGGACAGCAGAATACCTGCCAGTCTCAGGTTGTTTTCATCCGCAGCGGTGAATTCATATCCGTCCGCCACAACCAAGCCGTTGCGGTAAAAATGTCCCGTGCGGTATGCAGTCGCAGTCACGTCGTCCTCGAGTGTTGTGTCCGCAATAATGCACGATGCTGTGCCGGAGCCGGAACCGAGCACCGCGTATGTACCGTCATCCTCCAGCGACATCACTGTGCCGCGTTCGATGATACCGCTTTCCGTCAGGTCAATGACAAACGCCTCTGCGGGCGGATAGATTCGGGCAATCAGGTTATCGGGCTGTAAGCTGCCGATCATGCCCCCAGTCGTTTTTCCCATTATCGTTTCCCTCCATGGTTCTTGAGCTTTTTCCACATGGCCACAGCTTTTTTTGCTTCCTGTGCCGTGTCTGTTTCGGGATCAAAAGCCCCTTCTTGTCCGGTCGCCGGTACTGCGTTGGCGTTTCCGTTCTGCGCGTCCGTTCTTGCGTTCTGCATGTAACTGATGCCCTGCTGCTTCTGCTGCGTGATGATCGCCATTGCTACAGTGCTTGCATTCTGCTCCGGGTCTGCCTTTGCGTTTTCTACGACGGTTTCAAATCCCGGCATCGCTACTGCATCGATTTCCGCAATGCGATGCTGCTCAGCGGCACGCGCGTCTTCCTGAATCTGTGCGGTCAGTTCCGGGAAAGCCTCCATCAATTCTTCCTTCGTGTTGTATTCCATTTCATTTCCCTCCTTTGGGGTGCTGCATTCGGTGCTTTCGCCTGTATTTGCCAAAGCATGAAACGAATATTGGTCCTTTATTGTCTTTTTCAAATCCTCCACAGGCGGCAGCGCGGCAAACGTGTGAAAGATTGCCGCTGCGATCGGGGACGCACACGCCACTGCGCCCAATGGATCTGTTTCACTTCTTTCCGATTCGGTCATGCCGTCCGCCAGCCCGCAGTCGATCGCCTCCTGCGCAGTCATGAAGGTTTCGTTCTCCATCATGTGGCGCAGTTTTGTGCGCGTGCACTTTTCGCCTGTCTTGGCTTCATAAGCGTTCAGGATGCTCTCATCTATCGTGTTCAGCATCTGTGCGTCCTGCTCCAATTTTTCAGCGTTCCCGCCAGTATAATCAATGGACGAACGGTGTATCATGATATTGGCTACCGGAGACATGAGGACTTTGTCGCACGCTGCAATGACAACCGACATAGCGGAACCTGCAAGGCTCTGTACCTCTGCTGTGATCGATTTGCCGGAATCTCTCAATGCTGTGTACATCTCAAACCCGGCGTATACGCTGCCGCCACCGCTGTTAACCTCCAGCGTGATGTCGTCTTCCGGCGTTTCATCAATGATACGGCGGATATCTTTCGGGCAGCACACTTCATACCCAAACCAACGGTAGAGTTCCGCGTCACTATTGCTCACGATCTGGCCGTTCAGTCTGTATCTTGCCATCTTTTTCCCCTTCTTTTTTCCCGTCATGGTTGTTGTTTGTGGTCTCGCTGTCCTGCATGAGTTTCCGTTCCTGCCGGATAGCACGAACATTGTCCATAAAATCCGTACCGGTCAGTTCCATCGCTTCCTTTGCATGTGTTGAGAAGCAGTTTTCAATGCGCTTCTGCGCCGCTTCAACTTCCTTCACTGGGTCTAACTGTCCTTGTGTCGGACCGTACCACTGTGCGGCAGAATACGCTTGACGTATTGCTGGATCGGAAAAAAATCCGGGTGCTGATACGCGGCCTTTCGCAACAGCTTCACTCAGCCACTCTTCATAGACCGGTTGACAAAACTTTTCGACCATCCAGTCGCGCCACATGGAGAAGCTCTTCCATGCCTCCAGCAGTGCGGCGCGGCTCGCGCTATAGTTCGCAGAAAACTGTTTTACCAATATCTCAGGCGGCAGCTCCAATGCCGCGCCAATCTGCCGGGTTATAGCAGTTACAAATGCATCAAAGTTTGCATTTGGTCGTCCAGGTGTGACAGGATTTGCCTCTTCGCCCGGTGCAAGGTCTATGATCGCACCCGGTGCAAGCTCAACAGAATTTGGGTCTCCTGCATCAACAAGAGCATCTTGCGGCTCTGACAGCTCACCAAACGGCGGTGCGGTACTTTGTTCTTTCTTTTGAATAAATACAGACATAAAGCCGTTGACAACAGCTGCAACCAACTCCGCGTCAGTGTATCGTCCCAGTTGCTTTAACGATTCGATGACCGGCGCCAGAATAGGAACGCCACGCCGCTGCCCAATTCGTTCACGCGTCATAACATGCAGAATATTTCTGCGTCCAGACGCTTTCCCGAAGGCTTCCACCCGCACCCAGTCGTGTTCATCGTTGCGATAGGAGAGAGGGTGATGTTTTGCAACGTGATAGGCGACAACTTCTCCGGTGCTGTCAACTTCCACGCCGCCAACGATTTTCGTTCCGGTATCAATACCAATGTCGTTGCCCGGCGTGGACACGCGGTCAGCTTCAATGAGTTGAATGCACAGTTCATACACGCTGCCGATACGGTTTTTCATCTGAAGAATGGCAAAACAGTCACCGGACATCAGCCAGTTCTGGAAGCTGAGCTGTTGCAGCTCGTAAAATGTGGCCAGTCGTTCCGCGTCGCAGTTCACGCTGTCCGCCCACAGATTGAACTCGCGGGAAATCTGCTTTTCCATTTCTCCCGCCTGTTCCTCTGTCAAGCCGGTCGCTCCGCTGTCGATTGTCGGCTTTGGTGTAAGTCCACTGCCGATTACATTGGTACGATAGGTCTTGATCGCACCGCTTGCCAGCGGTACACCCATTGTGAGGTCTCGACTTCTGGTTCGCAATGTCGCCAGATTGTCATGGATATCTTCGTATGCACTTCCGCCGGTGCCGACCCATCCTTTCAGGGATTTCTTCGATCTGCTTGCGCCATAATTGCCATATCCACTGTTCTGCACAAGCGACATTTTGTATCTGGCATACTCACGTTTGAGCGCTCGTTCGGGGTTGAAATATCCAATTACTCTGTCGAGCGCGTTCAATCCTACCGCCTCCTCTTACAGTTCTTCTTGCTATTATAGGTTTTTAAAACGGCAATGACCGGCAATCTTATCAGTAATCGCGCGGCACAACCCGGTATATCCGGTTGCGCCCGCCGGTCGTTTCCTGTACTTTTAATTTTTCTACCCAGCCGGACCAGTAATCAATTTCCCGCCGGATCGCGTCAAGGTCTGCCATCGTCAGATTTTTGCTTCCTAATTGATAGCTTTGGTGGGTTGTAACCTCTAGTTCGGCTTCCATCCATTCCCGCAAGTGTTTGTCCGCTTCTCTCAATGTAATGCCATAGGCCCGTTTCTTGTCTCTTTTCATCGTTCACCTCGTCAGTCTCTCATGCCTGTGCTTCTTTGCTTACGCCGTCTACTTGCCGGATGCGGATTCCGTAGAGGCTCAAGCGGAATGTTGGCAATTTCCACAGCCGCTTGTGCATAATTCCGCATATCGAGTGGCTCGTTGCGTCGAAAGCTGCTATCTCTAAGCAGCCACGCCCATGTGGCGCGGCCTTTTTTGTAGGTAACAACTCGTTTTTCCGCTGTTAGCCCCTTAAAATAGTTTTCGTCATACCCTAAATCGCCGGCAGGGAAATGACAGTATCCTGGTCCTGGCTCTTTTACGGCCAGCCGGTCATAAACAAAGCACTTGCCTGTGTCTACACCCAGTGTAAATAACGGGGCTTTCACACGGTTATTGCGCGTGGGGTTGGAGACATACGGGATATCCATACCACCCTTGCCCTTGATTGCCCAGATATTTCGCGTCCAGCGCGGCTCACAGAAGCGATATACTTCTACAGAATAGTGACCGCCGCTGTCGATGCATGCCGCTGTGATTGCCAGTTTGGTTCCATCTTTTTTACTCCATGTACGCAGCAATGTTTGATCCAATCGTTCCCAAATATCTTTCTGTGTGAGATCACCATAAATTTCGCCCTTTTCGATGCCCCAGCTTTCCTTTCCGACGCCCCAGCCGACAATTTCATATTCAAAACGGTCGTCCTGCGTATCCACGCCCGCCGTCAGTGCAATAACGCCGTCCGGAACTTGACAACCGTAGTCCTCCAGCCGCTCCAGTAGGGCGGATTCATCCAGTTGAATGCCGTTATCATCCCATGTCTGTGCCATGACAGTATTGGTCCATGTTATCATGGGGTTGTTGTTCCCCTTTTTTGATTCATCGCGTGCAACAAGAAAGTCGCCTACAATCTTTTTCCATTCAGTGAATGTGCTTGCAAGTCCGTTCACAAAAAAGCCGCGCACTTCCCGCTCTGGGTGCTCTGCGATGTATTTCCCCTGTGTAAATCCGCTTTTCCATGCGGTTTCATCTGATACCACGCCGCAATGCTCACATTCGTGCGATACCGTCTGATCTTCGCCGGTGCGGAATTTTTCAGCGTCGAACTTGATCTTTTTCCATGTCAACGGCTGGTACATGCCGCATACCGGGCACGGTACATTCCAGATTTCCTGCGTGGAGTGGTCAAACTCTGTTTCGATTTTACTCATATTTTTTATCGTGGGCGTAGAGGTGCACACGATTTTCGAGTTCCAGAATGTCGTCGTTCGTTTTTCTGCCAGAAGCAACGGATCGCCCTCTTTTCCGGCCGAGGGAGGATAACGGTCGATCTCATCTGCGCATAATATGCGTATCGGTCTGGATGCCAGCGCCGCCGGGCTGTTTGCGCCCTGCAAGATAACATAGCCGCCCGGAAACTGCTTTTCCTGTATTGTGTTGTTTTTGTCGCGGGATTTGTTCCGCGACAGCTCAGCTAACACTGGAGTGTCTCGCAGCATAGGGGATAGGCGGTTTTTGCTCGCATCCTCCGCCATCGCAACCGTTGGCTCCAGAATCATGATGGGCGATGGTTCCCGATGCATATAGTATCCGACTGTATTTAATATCGCGCAGTCAGTTTTGCCGGACTGTGACGCCCACATGAGCACGACTTTCTTCACGCGCAGGTCAGATATCGCATTCATGACCTCCCGCTGGTATGGTGCGCGATCAGTTCGCCATCGTCCCGGCTCTACTGCTGATTCGCTGCTCAGATATCGGTATTTATCTGCCCATTCGGATAATGTTAACTCTTCTGGTGGCTTGAGTTTTGATAAGATTCTCTGAAACAATTTCTTTGTTCCCGGACTGATATTGTCCAGTTTTCGTTCCTCATTCATCGTGTTCGTCTATCCCTTTAAATAATGTTTCAAGGTCGCTCAATTCAGTCAGGGCTTCGTCTACTAGAGTCTTCAACAGATTGAAAATATCCGCACTATCAGTCAGTTTTGCCGCGCGCGGCGCAGCTCTCGACGGTATTGCAGATAGCCGTGACCGGAACGACCCGATCATCTTGGACAGGATTAGCTCGACATCCTCTGATTGATGCAGCTCTCCTTTTCGTAGTTTCAGGTTGTATTCCTCATTCAAACGTTTCGCACGCATAAATTTCGCTCGTTCAGCGGTATAATCAACGTTTTCCCGTTCTTCTTCTGGTTTCCGGCAATTACAGATGATTTCTCTGGCCGTATCTTCTAAGCGATATAGCCCTTGCTCTGCATACCCGTTTTGAATCACGCCGCTTTTTGTCAGTGCTGTGATTTCCTTTGGATTCATGCCCAGTGTGCGGGCAACCGCGTCCGCTGTATACAGTTTCACGTTGTTCCGCCTCCCGCCAGTGTATCAGGTCAGGAGAGGCCGGTGCTTCCCCGGCCTTTGGTGGGAGAAGAGAAACCACCATGCGCTTTACGCCTCCTGCATCCCCTTATTGTAATCGGTAAAAACGGCAATGACCGGCAGTTTTCAGTGCTTTTAGAAATTTTTAGTAACTTTTTCAGCATTCCCTTGTGCAAATTATCGTATTTTTCAATATATTTACGTTCTTTTTTGACTGGTATATGGTAAAATTTTCCTGATCTCAATGTGAAAAAAATACACAAAATCTAGGCAAAGCCCGCGCCTCTCTGCGCCCGCAGACTGGCACGAACTCACACAGTACCTTTCAGAGTGCACACACGCTTGATTCATGCAAATATCGGGCAAAAAATGAATTTTGTACTGTTTTGGGGGTATGCATGTGTGTTGTTTTGCGCCACGCCAGCGCTATGCAGGCATGGGTTGATACCTTTGTGCTGTTGTTGCGATCATATATAGCATATTGATATATACATGCATTTGCTTTTCTGTTTGATGTCTGTCTTATATTGCGTTAGCATGGTGCAAATGAGTATTGCACAGCGTATGCATAATGGAGGCACACATCGTTCCCTTGTGCATATGGCATAGTCGGCAGGCAAAACAAAAAAGCCCGGCAAATGCCAGGCAAATGAATAGCGCAGGCTATGCACCTGCGCTTCGTACGATACTGTATTGTATTACTATAATAAATGATCGCGCTCGATCTTTTCTTCCAACGCTTGCAGAATGAGCTGGCGCAATGGGATGCCAGCAGCAGCGGCGGCAGCATTGTACCGATCACGTTGTTCCGGCTGTACCTTGATTGCAATGCCCGCGAGTTTGCGCTGATATTTACGATTGGCTTCCGCCCTTGCTTCTGTTAGTTTCCTCGACATTGTATCACCTCTGCATTTATTATACAATGTCATGTCTAAACTAGCCATGTATATTTTGCATAAATTCGCTTGTAAAACTTTGTGTGTAATACATATGGACATCTCTAGCCATATCCGTTATACTATACTTGTAAGGCAGAGGAAAACCTCTTACGAAAGGAAGCGAGGAAAATGAAAATGTCAAATGCATGTGAGTCCATTGAAAGACTTGCAAGAGAATCCGAGCAGCGCAAGCTGCTGGCAATCGCAAAGGACTGCAAAGACTTGAGCGAGTTCATCGACAAGCTGAATGCAATGCTTGAAAAGTAAAAGGTGAGTAGCCAGACCTGAGAAACCTGCTACTCACCAAACTCTAAAGGATGTCTAGGGAAGCCTTACTCCCTAGGCATCTTTATTCTATCATACAGACGATTCTGAATCAAGGTAATTTGTAGTTTCTCCCCATGCATGTGGGGTTAATGCAACATTCTCCAGAAACTGATTCAGCTCTGCGCGGTTCATCCCCACGTGCGTGGGGCTACTTCCATCTCCGCGTTTCTCATGCTGTCCAGCAGCGGTTCATCCCCACATGCGTGGGGCTACTGCTGAACAAAGGATATATTTCATTATAAATGTTAACTGCAAATCGTCAAGATTTTGAAGGCGACGCTGCACAAGGAAATGCAGCGTCGCTTATCGTTTTATTTATAACTCAACAATTTCAATTTCTTCCGAATCTTCCTCTGGCACAATATCCGTACCGTTTTCATTGACATTGAAAATACCGAGCGCACGCTGTTTTGAAAATTGCAGTTTCTCCCGCTCAAGCCGTATTCGCTGTCGCTCCATCTCCGCGTTTCTCATGCTGTCCAACAATTTCAATATGCGACCATGCACACGATTCAATTCAGATTCCAACTGCATCCGGCGAGAAAATGCTGTGCTCTCTGTGCGATATTTCATCTCACCGCCGTCCGGCATTTCCATTGCCATAAGCCGATCGAGGTGCAGCGTGTCTTCATCTTCCTGACCGAGAGCAAAGATGCGCTGTTCCAAATCCAACTCTTTCGCCTTCAGGCGTTTGTACTGGTCGAGTGCGTTATTATCGAAATTCAGCGTCAGAGAGTCAAGCCACACCCGCCTGTCTGTGCTCCATTTCTCTATGCGTGGGACTGTGTACGCTCCATGTGTTTCTGCATTGGTATTGCCATGCGGTGCTCCGTGCCCCATTGCGTTTTTATTCCCCGGTTGGCCGCCTCTGTGTGGCTTTTTTAATTCGTCATCCCATTTATCCGCGCATTTCCACTTGCGAACCTGCCCGTAGGATATGCCCAGTTTGTCCGCAATTTCACGGAGTGAAATTTGCCCCTTCTGTTTTATGTAAAGCTCCAGCGCTTTTTTGCGTTCTGGTCGTCGCCGTCGTGCCACGGTCTTCGCCTCCATTCGTTTGTTTTTACATTTTCAGTCTCCGAAAAATTTTCTCTATTTTTTGCGTGTGAACTTCTCTTCTTTACTTAAAATTCCGGCGCGAAATTTAGCCCGCTGGATATGAAATTTCTATCCTGCTAATAATGTATATTGCATTGAAATTATGCCCGGTTGAGCAATTTGTCCAGTTCCCGTCCCAGTGCTTCTAATCCCCGATTATTGATGTTCCTTATCTGCCGGTCAGAGTAATAATGCCGGCGGGCAATTTGTTCCCATTGCTCGCCTTTGACATAGTGCCGCCAAATCACATCTTTTTGCGTATAGGGCAGGCGGGACAGTGCTGTAATTACATTGCGTCTCAGCTCCAAAAGCTCTGAAATTTTCATGCGGCAATTGCCAATGGCTTCGCTGCCCGCCCGCGAGATTTTAGCATGTTTATTGTCGTTCTCCAGTTGCCGCAGCATCTCCCGTTGCAGCCTGATCTCGTTGTCCGCTGTGCGAAATCTCTGTAGAATTTGAACGGTCGTTTGTTTTTTCACAGTTTGTTTCCTCCCGTTCGCGCATGATGGCATCCAATGGTTTTCCCTCTAGTAAAGCCGCGCCGATCTGGTTTAAATCTCCGGCGCGTTGTTCCGCTTGTCTTTTAGCTTTCTCTGCTGCTTTGGCATATCGTCGAAGTGTTTTCATTTTGAAATTCTTCGCACGCCCTGCACGGATTTTATCCCGCTGGACGCGCTGCTGCCTTAAAAGCTCTCGCTGCTCATTGTCCGTCGTGTTGATTTGATATTTTGTCCCGCAGTGTGGGCATTGAAAAAATGATATTTCGTATTCTCCCGCCCGGAAACTTTGAATCATTAGCCCGCCTATGGCAATACTGCGTTTGCAGTTATCACACAAAATCATATTATTCATACTGCATTCTCCTTCACCTCGGCTTCTGCCTCATCTCTGCTGTATCCGTAGGATTGCAGTAGTTTGATAAACCGGCTACGCGTCATGGCGTTACCTCCGTCTCTGAGCTCTGTTCATTTAACCGCCCCTCCAATCTCACCAATTTCTGTCCTCCGATTAGTCCCAGCGCATCGCACACCTCTCGGTATGCTCCCGCAGCCATTTCAGCTATATCGCCATCACCATCGAAAAATCCGCTGATAGAGCCATAGCATTCCTGTGCCCGGCAGATGCCGCCGACACAGGCCATACAACGATTACAGTCATCCACGATCGTTTCCCTCCATCTCAATCAAAAACGCCACGTTGCACGCTAGATGCCACAGGTGCGGCAGTCCGCTTTCTCTGTCAACCCCGCGTGGGTCGTCCAAATAGGCCAGCCAATGCCGGAATGCTGCGTCCCGGTACCGCTGTGGCTCAACAGTGCGCCAGTTCTCCGAATCATGATATTTTGCGGTCCCATATTCCCGCACAGCTGTCACGGCATGAATCAGGGACACAGGCACCAGCGTAGGCCGCGGCTTACCTATATCGGCTTTGGCAGCATCATGCTTCGCCATGATACGCGCTTTTAACGCCTCGACCTTATCCGGCGGCATAGGATTCCCTACCTGTTTGATAACAGGCGTGTAATCCTCAACGTTTTCGGAAATAGTCGTAACC
>JAUNWG010000026.1 GCA_030540435.1 Eubacteriales bacterium | reverse complement strand
TAGAGATCTCAGAACACAGAGTATGATAGAAATCACGATGTATTTCCTTGATCCGCTTCACTGCCGGAACTGCTTTCTCAGTAAGATACAAATGCTTTACGCGCTTATCCTTTTCATCACTGACAGTTTTCAAATAGTCGATTTCTACCAGCTTTTTGATAATTTTGGTCAATGTCGCCTTATCGACCCGGATGTACTCTACCATTTCCTGCGCAGATGCACCTGGGTGGTCATAGATATATTCTACATAAAATTGCTGTCCCCAGCCGATTTCAAAGTCCGCCAATCCGCGGTCATAATACATCTTCATCAGACGATCCAAAATAGTAATGCAGCGTCCTAAATTTGGGAAATTATCGTTCATGTAATCCTTCACCTACTTTCTACAGCGTAGTATAGCATAAAAAGGTAGCGTTCGCAACTAATTTTCCGATGAAATTATACTGTTACCTTGTGGACAAAATTCACACCTCCCACGCAAAAAGGGGCTTCCCGGTTGATTTCGGAAAGCCCCTTAAACGTTCACTTTTTAATTAAAATCCGAGCAAATCGGCGTTTTGATTAGCCATTCAGAGCAGCATTTACGTCAACTGCAACAGCAACGGAAGCGCCAACCATCGGGTTGTTGCCCATGCCAAGGAAGCCCATCATTTCTACATGTGCCGGAACGGAGGAAGAACCTGCGAACTGCGCATCGGAATGCATACGGCCCATGGTATCGGTCATGCCGTAGGAAGCCGGACCTGCTGCCATGTTATCCGGATGCAGGGTACGACCAGTGCCGCCGCCGGATGCAACAGAGAAGTACTTCTTGCCAGTCAGCTGGCATTCCTTCTTATACGTACCAGCTACCGGATGCTGGAAACGGGTCGGGTTGGTGGAGTTACCGGTGATGGAAACGTCAACGCCCTCATGATGCATGATAGCTACACCTTCACGGACATCGTCCGCGCCGAAGCAGCGAACCTTGGAGCGTTCGCCATTGGAGTAAGCGATCTCCTGGACAACTTCCAGCTCACCAGTGTAATAATCAAACTTGGTCTGTACATAAGTAAAGCCATTGATACGGGAAATGATCTGTGCAGCATCCTTGCCAAGACCATTCAGGATAACCTGCAGCGGCTCCTTGCGTGCCTTGTTCGCAGAACGAGCCAGACCGATTGCACCCTCTGCAGCCGCGAAGGACTCATGGCCTGCCAGGAATGCAAAGCACTTTGTCTCTTCACGCAGCAGCATAGCTGCCAGATTACCATGACCGATGCCAACCTTACGGTCATCAGCAACAGAACCCGGGATACAGAATGCCTGCAGGCCGATACCGATTGCTTCAGCAGCCTCCGGCGCAGACTTTACTTCCTTCTTGATTGCAATTGCAGCGCCTACAGTGTAAGCCCAGCAAGCGTTCTCAAATGCGATCGGCTGTACAGAGCGAACAGTAGCAGCCGGGTCAATGCCCTTAGCCTTGCAGATCTCAGCACATTCTTCTACGCTGGAGATGCCATACTCAGCGAGGACACCATTGATCTTATCAATTCTTCTCTCGTAACTTTCAAATAAAGCCATGATATTCTGTCCTCCTTACTCTGCACGCGGGTCAATGAACTTAACACCCTCAGCAAAACGGCCATAGGTGTTGGTATTCTTCTTCATAGCCTCTGCCGGTTCTACGCCCTTGCGAATCTGCTCCATCATCTTTCCAAGATGGACAAATTCATAGCCGATAACGAGGTTGTCTGCATCCAGAGCCAGACGGGTAACATAGCCTTCTGCCATTTCCAGATAACGGGTGCCCTTTGCCTTGGTACCATACATCGTGCCAACCTGGCTTCTCAGGCCCTTACCCAGATCCTCCAGACCAGCGCCGATCGGCAGGCCGTTTTCAGAGAATGCAGTCTGTGTACGACCATAAACGATCTGCAGGAACAGCTCACGCATTGCAACGTTGATCGCATCACATACGAGGTCCGTGTTCAGTGCTTCCAGCAGGGTCTTGCCCGGCAGGATCTCAGAAGCCATTGCTGCGGAATGAGTCATACCGGAACATCCGATCGTCTCAACCAGAGCTTCCTCAATGATGCCTTCCTTGACATTCAAGGTCAGCTTACAGGCGCCCTGCTCCGGTGCACACCAGCCAATACCGTGGGTCAGGCCACTGATGTCTTTGATTTCCATTGCCTGGGTCCACTTGCCCTCCTGCGGAATAGGAGCCGGACCATGGTATGCGCCCTTTGCAACCGGACACATGTTTTCCACTTCTGCGGAATAAAGCATAATTTTTATCCTTTCCTGAAACAGATTCTTTTCTTTCGTGCCGAAAGAAAACGCTTCATGCTGAAACCCAGCGCCTTTTACTGCAAAAAAAGCTGATAACCTGTAACACAATTACAGAAGTCATCAGCATAACCCAAACAAGCATGCCTGTCTGCCTGCCGCAAAAAGCCCATGTTTCGCTTTGCCATAATTTTATCATGACATAAAAATTTTGTCAACTGCCCGAAATATGGCTTATGTACTTTTATATGGGTTGAAATGGAGTTTTACGCAGATTACAGCGTTTTTTTGTCTCAAAAATGATCAAAACAGCAGCGCATTCCTACCATAAATTACCCATTCTGTCGGCATGAAAAAAAGAAAAGAGGGAACAACGCCCTGCTCCCTCTCTTTCATACAAAATTTTTATAAAATATCTGTGCAATATTATAAGTCTTCCCGCAGTATGGCGTCCACCAGAGATTCCCTAGCAAATAAATGGGTCAGAACACCGGTACGCAGTGCACCGAGCACAGCTTGGGGGCTGACATCAGCAGCACATAAGCCAATGACCTGACGGCAATGTGACAGCTTATCCAGTGGGATATGCGCCACACAATCCCGCTCCGGACGAATGAATTGTCCATTGATATCATATGTATATGCTATAAAATGTCCGATAGAGCCACTGTATAGCTCCAAAGGATAATCTACATCATCTGCCGCCGTTGTATCCTGTATACCGACAAGCGCAATGTCCAGCCGATCCCACTGCTCGGATATGTCTCGATAATGCCGTGTTCCATACAGCAGGCTGCGGTCTTCCGAATCTGCAAAAAACGCAGGCGCATGAAGATACTTCGGCTGTGCACTCATACTCTTCGCAATAATACGAACATTTTCGTCCGTATGATACCGTCTAGATGAAACACTGCTGTTGCCAACCAGCGGGCAAACGGTCTGCACGGAAGTGGGATGCGGCGGGGTCCGCTCAAGCAGCTCTGTCAGCGAACCAATAATATCGCCC
Organism: Eubacteriales bacterium; assembly: GCA_030540435.1. Lineage (GTDB taxonomy): Bacteria > Bacillota > Clostridia > Oscillospirales > Butyricicoccaceae > Butyricicoccus_A. The sequence goes on along the minus strand of JAUNWG010000026.1, from coordinate 24,192 downwards.
CAGCCAATGCCAATCGTTGCAGGCTGTTCTGCCTCCACATACTCCAGCAAGCGCTTCGCCAGGTTAAGGTCGATCAGGCTGTCCCTGTCTTCCTCAGAAATCAACACACCACCCTGTAGTCCAAACCGCATACACAGACGCTCTATCTGCGTCTCCGTATCACTTGCAGGCGCATGTACACGAATTTCCACAATGCCAAGTTCCCGTGCCTCACGGAGCATCCTGCTTACCAACGGGCGGGATACATGCAGCTGATCTGCAATCTCTCCCTGTGTACAGTCCTCTTCATAGTACATATGCGCAGCTCTTGCAAGCCGTTCCAACTTATTTTTTCTATAGTTCATATTCTACTGCTTCCACCATTCACAGAATGATCCACGGCAATGCCGCTTCAGAATAGAGCCTGCTATCTGCGATCCATATGCGGTGCTTCCAGCAGTCAGCCTTCCGTCTTTCCAGTTGGCTGTTTCATTTTCTACGCTATCAATAGTATACCATCAGCAATAAAAAATGGCAATAACGCATTTTTGAATTCTTCTATAAAATATAGAAAAAATCTGCCGCATTTTTGTTTTCTTGCATAACATTTGTATCTCCCGTCTGCTCCTCTGAACTGACAGACAATAGTCCCCCACCTTCCATAATGTTCCTATATATGAACTTTCCTCCTTTCCGGCTATTTTATTCTTGACACATATTATGCTTCATGATATGGTAGACTATAAATAAGGGAGTAGTCGGCGCACCGCGTAACCAAGTCAACATACTGGAATCTGAAATTCCTGGCTTTGTTTGAAATGACGAGACTTATCTGTGCTTTTGTATGCAGATAGGGGGTCGTCTTTTTCTTTTCCCTTTCCGCAACAAATTGCATCAAATTTTTGAGCAACAAGGAGCGAATGACATGAGTTTATTTGAATTGTTTGTACTGGCGGTCGGCCTGTCGATGGATGCCTTTGCCGTTTCTGTCTGTAAGGGGCTGTCCGTGCAGCAGCTTCGTTTCAGGCACGCCTGTATTGCAGGCGCATACTTTGGCGGATTTCAGGCTCTGATGCCGCTGATCGGGTTTCTGCTTGGCGTTCAGTTTCAGCGGTATATTGTCAGCATCGACCACTGGATCGCCTTTATCCTGCTATGTCTGATCGGTGTAAACATGGTGATCGAATCCTTCAAGGATGCTGAGGAGTTAAATGCTTCATTCTCTGTAATGACCATGCTCCCCCTCGCCGTCGCAACCAGCATTGACGCGCTCGCTGTCGGTGTTACCTTTGCTTTCCTACAGGTCAATATTATCCCCGCCGTCCTGTTTATCGGCTGTACGACCTTTGTTCTGTCTGCAATCGGTATAAAAGTCGGCAATCTGTTTGGTGCACGTTATAAAGGCCGCGCGGAGCTTGTCGGCGGTATCGTCCTTATTCTGATCGGATGCAACATCCTGCTGGAGCATTTGGGATATCTCAAATAATATAGGCAAGGGCTGTCCACGCGAAAGCCCTTGCTTATTTGTCCCACGATGTTTCTCTGCCATCCATCGTTTACACTTCCGTTACATTCTCTTCACGGAAAGCATGTTGATTGGCATATTCCTTTACCGTATAATAAAGATAGTAAAACGTTCGTGCGTTTGGAGTATACAAATAAAGGAAGTTTGAAATATGAATGATACAATCACTACGGATGCCAATCCGCTGATCTTACAACAGAGCAGTCTGGAACTGTTGCCCTCCTTTGCCGATCAATTCAACGTGTTAATGACTTATTACCGCAGCGCGATTATGGAGGTAGAAACCAAATTCCGTGTACTTGATATACAACAATCCATCAATCAGGAAACAAACCCAATTGAATCCATTAAGTCCCGGCTGAAGAGTCCGGAAAGCATTATGGAAAAGCTGCAGCGCCGTGGTCTGCCGCTATCGATAGAGTCGATCGAACAAAATCTGTTTGATATTGCCGGCGTACGTGTCATCTGCTCCTTTCCGGAGGATATTTACATGCTGGCGGACGCGCTGCTCAAGCAGGACGACGTTACGTTGATCGAATACAAGGACTACATTGAGAATCCAAAGCCGAATGGCTACCGCAGTCTGCATCTGATTATTGAAATCCCGATCTTTCTACAGACGGAAAAGCGCTTGATGAAGGCCGAGGTGCAGCTCCGCACGATTGCGATGGATTTCTGGGCAAGCCTGGAGCACAAGCTGCGCTACAAAAAGAATCTCAAGAATATTGAACATTATGATGAAATTTCCCGCAAGCTGGTCGCCTGCGCAGAGATGAGCGCCATGCTGGACAGGCAGATGGAAGCGATCCGCAATCAGATCGAAGGCAGGTAATCCCCTGTTATCTTCCCATTATAATATGCAAACAAAGCCCGCTGATTCCAAATCAGCGGGCTTTGCCATTTATAGGGAATGTAGGAAGGATATTGACTCAATCGTTATAATTCACCCAAATCTCACCCTTATCAGCGGATTCTACGCACTTTTCAATCCACTTGACGCCAGCCAGACCGGATTCCACATTCGGGTACCAGAAGTCGCCGTATTCTTCCTCGCCCTTATTGGCAGCGTCCATCGCAACTGCAAACCGACGATACAGGTTTGCCCATGCTTCAAACAGGCCCTCTGCATGGCCGCCGCCGATGCGGTCCTCCACGCGTGCCTCTTCATACAGATAGCCTGCACCGCGCTCCAGACGGCGTACCGGCTCGCCTTCGATCTCATAGCTCATCTGGTTCGGGCGCTCATCATCCCATTCGATGGAAGCCTTGGAGCCAACCACGCGGATAACATGTCCATGGCGCGCGCCGCAATTGATCGAAGAGGACCAGCAGTAAACCTTTGCGCCCTCCTGAACGTGTTCCGAACCATTCAGACGCATCAGCGTAAATGCATTGTCTTCCAGCTGACGGCCTTCTACAAACGCATCCCTGGAGCACAAAACCTTGTCGATCTTCATATCCGGGATCATCGCTTCAATGATGTACAGGCAATGGGTTCCGACATCTGCCATTGCAAACGACGGGCCAGCCTTAGCCGGGTCAAAGCGCCATCTTGCCGCTGCATTGGTTTCTTCAATCTTATAATTATAACCGCCGAATGCAAACGACATGTTGATGACACGAATATCGCCCAGATCGCCGTTCTTAATCATCTGACGCGCCTGCTGGATCATCTGATGGCCGGAATAGCCATAGGTCACACCGACAACGCGGTTCTTTTCCTTTGCCAGCGCAACAAGCTCCTCTGCTTCCTTGGTTGTAAAGCACAGCGGCTTCTCGCAGACGACATGCAGGCCAGCTTCCAGCGCTGCCTTGCACACGGTATAATGCAGGCCGTTCGGGGTCGCGATGGAAACCGCTTCGATGCCGTCCTCGCGCTGCGCTTCCTTCTCGAACATAGTCTTATAATCCGGATAGCAGCGGTCAGGCGCAACACCCAGCTCAGCAGCAAATGCCATGCCGCGCTCCGGGTCGATGTCAAATGCGCCAGCCACCAGCTGGAAGTTATTGTCGCGCAGCGCTGCGGAACGATGGATGTAACCGATCTGGCTGCCCTTGCCGCCGCCTACCATTGCCCAGCGAATCGGATGATCTAATACCTTGGAACCGTTAATCATGATAATTTCCTCCTGCTATACTGTTCTATCACATTCTGAAAATATATTCCATCACTTAAATTTCATATCCGACAGATTTCAGATAATCTACACTGCGCTTGACATCCCGCAGGGAAGTATCTGAATTGCGCGGATCGCGTTCCTGCTCGATCGTGATATAGCCGCTGTAGCCGATCTCCTCCAGCGCCTGCTTGATCGCCGGATAATCCAGTGCGCCCGTGCCGATCGGACACATCGCACCCTTGCCGCAGCCGTCAAAGAATCGGATATGCTCACCCAGAACTTCATGGTAAACCTTGTCGTCGACATCCTTGAAATGGACATAATCCAGCTTATCCTGATACTTTTTGAGGTACTCGACCGGGTCCATTCCAGAGTAATACAGATGGCCGGTATCCAGACACAGACCTGCAACCTCATACGGGATATCGCGGGTGATCTTTTCGATCTCATCTGCAAATTCAATGTACGTACCCGCATGCGGATGGATTACCGGACGGACGCCCCATGCATTTGCACGATCGCATACTGCACGCACATTTGCAACAAATGCCGCCCACTGCTCCTCATCCATGCGCGGTGCACGGTCGGAATGGCCTGCATTGAAATCACGCTCATCATGTCCCCAATCCATAACGGTCATATACGGGGTTGGCCATTTCTGCCCTTCATGTACCGGCAGTTTTGGCATTTTCGGGTCAGTAATCAGCTTGCAGATATCATCTACTGCCTGCAATACGCTCGGCTGGTTTGCCGGGTCGACCAGATCATGGAAGATCGTGCCGACAACAATGCCCAAGCCATTCTTTTCCAGCTCTGCCGCAACGGTATCCACATCATTCGGGATATACCCCCACGGGCCAAGCTCAATGGCACGGTAACCTGCCTGACTTGCTTCGGACAGGACTCTCTGCCAAGGTGGCAGATACGGGTTTTTCGGGTCATCTACACCCCAGCAGCTCGGTGCGCCACAAATGTTCATTGCCATAATTTTTGCTCCTTACCTGTTCTCACATGGACCTCTGGAAATGATGCAGAAAAATGTGCAATCTTGTTGCCACAACATATTGCCGATTGGATTTCGCTATATTGTTTCTCCGAATCAGCTAAATCACATCATATTTTCTGCATTTTTGCACTTTTTCTCCAATTATTTTGCCTTACCACCATCGGTTTGACTGTGTTGTGTTCCTGTGTTATGCTTATATTATACTGGAATCAGGTGAAATAACCTCCATTATATTGTCTGGATTACACGTGTTTTCCGCCGAAATATTGCACAAATTCCGGCTTTTATTTTTTCACACTACACTATCTTGTTGTCACTGTTATACCGGGGAGGGAACGTAATGCATGAATCCAACGCCGCATTCGCTGGTATTTTTGAAAACAACCATCTGCCAACCCTTGTCTATGCCAACCGGCAGGATTACGGTCACGCACGGATCAACCGCCCGCTGCACGGGCATGATTCCCTGTGCGAGCTGCTGCTATGTTACCAGGGCTTTGGCACGTATCATGTAAACAACGCGTCTTATCCCATTCAGGAGGGCGATCTGATCTATTATAATTGCGGTGAGCTGCATGAAGTCATTTCCGATTCTGAAACCGAAATCGGCACATACAGCTTTGGCTTTACGGATGTGCACTTCCACAATCTGCCGCTCAACCATTGTATCCCGTCCGACAGCCCGCATGTCCGCCCGTCACATGGCATGTTCCATTTCCTACGTGACCTATGCGAACAGATTTTAGACCGCTACAACAACAATCCGTTTGACCAGCTTACCGTCCAGCTGCTTGGCGCCTCCCTGCTGATGATGGCGGTCCGCTTACAGTCGCTGCCGCAGGAGGCAAGTGTTTCAGATGCCGCTTCCCAGCTGACCTCCCGTATCAAAGCATATATTGATGCACATTACACAGAACCGCTCAAGCTGGAGGAGATTGCAGCTTCCCTGTCGTGCAGTGTGCCCTATCTGTCGCATACCTTCAAGGCTGCAACCGGTTATTCCCCGATTCAATACGCGATCCGCCGCCGCATCGGCCTTGCGCAGACGCTGCTGATCTCCAGCGACTATTCCGCTACCCATATTGCCACGCTGGTCGGTTATGACAATACCAATTACTTTAACTCTCTTTTCACAAAAATCGTCGGTACCTCCCCCATTCGATACCGAAAAAAATATCTGGAGTCCCTGCACGGCGAACGCGGACAGCTTTAATTTTAGCACTCTTATATCAAGAGTGCTAAAATTCATAAATTGGTTACATTATTTATGAATTTTATTCAAAATTTCCGCTTATACTATAGTCAATCAAAAGAAAAGCAATCCAAACCGATTGCATGCAAGAAAGAGGGCAAGTCCAATGGAGTTCGACTTTTTTTACCCATTGTTAGCACTCCGACACTAAGAGTGCTAACTCTCAAAAAATATTACTATTCCATTACACAAAAGCATTTACTACTACATTAATTACTATAGGAAAGGACGATTGACTTATGTTTGGAATGATTCCGTTTGAATACCGTGACCACAACCCGTTTGATATGATTGACAACTTTGAACGCAGCTTCTTTAAGAATAGCAGTATGAACCTTCCTACTTTCCGCACGGATATCAAGGACGCAGGCGATAAATATATCCTGCAAGCAGAGCTTCCCGGCTTCCAGAAGGAGGATATCAGCCTTGACGTAAAGGATGGCATCCTGACCATCTCGGCACAGCACAACGAAAACAACGACCAGAAGGACGATGATGGTACGTATATCCGCCGCGAGCGTCGCTATGGTTCGTTCCGCCGCAGCTTTGATGTTTCCGGCATTGATGAATCTTCCATTGCCGCAGCATACCGCAACGGCGTGCTCGAACTGTCCCTGCCGAAAATGCAGCAGGTCTTGCCGGAAAGCAGAAAAATTGCAATCGAATAAAATTACAGATAAGCAGACGGCACACCGCGCATGGTGTGCCGTCTTTCTGTTGTCGCCGAATTTACAGCTACTGCCCTTAACCTCCTTTTGAAGACCGCGGTGTGCCGTGGAAACATCTCGCACCTTTAGGCTCCTTTTGAAAGGAGCTGGATTCGCCGTAGGCGAAGACTGAGGATTGTTTTTGAACGGCTCTGAATAAGTCTTCCGGCGAAACGCCTAGTTTGCTACAATCCCCCGTCATTTGCTAACGCAAATGACACCCCCTTTCAAAAGGGGGCTTGGTGAGACGCCACTTGTATTGTTCTAAACATGAAAGATCCTTTTACCCCTAATGTCCTCTCTGGTGCTTCGTGAACAACGCCGTTGCAACGAACAGGATCACGATGAGCACATACAGGACATACATGCCGCCGCGAATGCCGATATGGTCAGCAATCATACCGATTGCACTCTGCGTCACTGCCGCGCCAATGCCTGGAATCACAATGAACATTCCCATACACATAGGATACCGTCCGACCAGGTTATCGCTTCCGCCCAGCGTTGTACCATATATGCCTGCCATAAACAAACCGACGCCAATGGTCGCAATGACCATCCACACCAACGTACGGCTGAACATCATCAGCGTAAAGCAGGTTGCTACGCCCAGCGCCATCACAATCATCATCTGATGCGGCTGGAATTTTGTCGCAAGCCATGCGCTGAGCAGTCGCCCTGCCAGAACTGCGATCCACAGCCCTGTCGCCAAAAGCTGTGCCGTCGTCTCGCCGGTGACGCCGGAGTCCATCAAAAATGTAACCAGCCAGCCCATGATCGACGCTTCAAATGCCAGATAGCACAAAAGCAGCAGGCAGCAGATCCAGAATATACCGGTCTTAAAAAAGCCAAAGTCTATCTTTCCGGTGTTTGTCTCCTGTGAAAAGGCCTCCGGCCCAATCCTGACCCGCAGTCCATGCACAAAGGAGACAATACCGATCACAATGGTAATGCCAAATGACAGCCGCCAGGATGCGCCGCATACCATGGCAATGACCGGCGCTGCGCACGCGCCAACTGCAAAAAATGCCTGTGCCAGATTGAGCAGGCTGGCATCACTCTCGGATAATGTACTGACGATCTGGTTGCCGAAGTTTGCCGTGCTTCCCTTGCACAATCCCGTCAGCAGCATGGCAAACAGCAGGATATACGGATTGCCCGTTATCATCATGAGTGCCAATCCAATGAACGCCAGTATACCAAAAAACAGATAAGTGGTCTTTGCGCCGATGCGCCGTGCAATCAGGCTGACAAAAATACCCATGAGCAGATAACCGATCTGCTGGATCGACATCATAAACCCGCCGATCTGATAGCTGATCTGGTATTCTTCCTTGATAGCCGGCAGCGCTGATCCGATCAGGATCAAATAGATGCCCATTGCAAGATAAGCAAGAAAAACATCATAAATCAGATACCGATGTTCGCTTGACATCGTTTTCAGTGCAGATTTCTGTTCCATATGGTTCCTCCCTTGTGTTACGCTCTACAAAAATTGTAACATAAGGAACTTACCTGTTCTTTCATTATAACGTCATGAAATCGTACAAAATCGTCATAGCGCTACTGCCGCTCCCGCAACCGGCTCGCCAGCATGTTGAACATCACGCCGCAGGCTGCAAAGCATAGCACATATACTTTTCCGATCCTGCTTGAGAAGATAAACAGCATATTCCCAAGCATCGGAACATCAAATACAATTTTGCCGATCAAGCTGTCATATGGCACGGCTTCCATGTCATTGCCTGCATTTGCATCGCCCTTTGTGATAAATTCGCCTTCTACGAGCTTATTTTCCACAACCCGGTGTGTAATCACAACGCCGTCATCATCAAATGCAATGACATCCTGCTCCACGACGCTTTCCGGATCGACCGGCCGGGCAATGACAAGACTTCCCACCGGAATCTCCGGTTCCATGCTGCCGCTGACAATAGTATAAACGGAGCAGCCCAACAGCTCCGGTATCGCCATCGGGATACATGCTGCGATGACTACAAGCAGTATCAACGTCCCCAGCACATTGCAGAGGGCGGGAATCAGCTTCCCGCCCTTTTTTCGTGGTCTTTTGTGAGGCGATTGTACTTTTTTAATCATACGCCTTTCCTTCTATAACGAATCCATACACCGCCTGCCACTGCTGCCGCAAGCAGGACTGCAAGCACAACCGTTATGCCAATCCCAACGCCATGCTTCTGTTTCGTCGGCGCGATACTGGTATTCATTCCGGCAGCGTCTGTCTGTGTGGTGCTCTCTTCATCGAGATCGAGCAGCAATGCCGGTTCACTTGCCTCCGGCGCAGTATCGTTATCAAGGGGCACAACCTGATACACCGGCGCTGCGGTGTCTGCTCCAGTGGTCGCCTCTGCTTCTGCCATCATCGTGACAGCTGTGCCGCCGTCTACTGCCGCCGCTGTATTGCTGGATGTTTTGTTATTGGAGGTCTGCGTCGATACCTTTGTATATTGGAAGGTGAATACATTCTCCGCCGCCTTTGCAGACAGCGTCTTGGTGATGTTATATGCCTGTGGCTGGTAGCCTTCAATATACAAATAAGCTGCGACCGGCTTGTCGCCCACATTGCCATAATAGGTCCTGCTGCTCTTGAGCGTTTTGCCCGCGGTATCACAGTAGTTTACCGTATATGCAACGGATTCCGCTGTCAAGCCATATGCAATAACATAATCCTGATCGTATGCGCTCTGTCCATTCAATACGATCGCGCTTGTGCTGACGGTGCTGTTGTCGCGTCCGCTCAGACGGATGCCCTTGACATAATACTTGTTGTCCGCTTGATTTACTGTGACGCAGCCCGGATCAAACGAGACAACTGCCCCCGGCTTGAGTCCGGTCACCTTGATCTGCTGTTTATCTGACTGCACAGAATAATCGCTGCCCTGTACCTGCACGCCCTGTGCCGCAAATGTCCCGCGCACACCGGCATGGAAGGTCACAGTATACGTGTACTCCTCCGCAGCCAGCGCCGGTACCGCTGCACTGCACAGGAGGCACGCAGACAACAATGCGCCCAGCAGCCTTTTCCACTTTTTCATTTTGCAACCGCCTCCTCTCAGTGCTGTTTGTTGTCCTTTTTCCGCTTCACGATCGCCAAAACCAGCAGGAAAATACCGGCTATTGCGGCTGCCACGATATAGGGAATCGGATTGGTGTCATCACCGGTATAGATCGACTTTGTCTTACTCGTCGGCGTTGCGGATTTGCCCGCTGCATCAGGCAGCTCAACCGCAAAATTCATCTGTAGATCTGCCAGCGTATTCTGATATCCATTTCCCTGTGTCTCGCCATCCAGCTCGATCGCAAGCGTGATCGAACCGCTGTCCCCTTTGGCTAGCGTATCCAGAAAGAAATACTCCTCCAGTGCATCCGTCGCCTGATGAAGGCCTTCGCCCGCTTTGCTGACGCCCTCGCCGCCAACGGTATCGCTGTCGAACAAGGTCGTTACCTTACCAGCTTTGTCTGTATAGGTCAGCTGATAGATGTACGCACCGCCATCTGCGGCTTTTGCCTTGTCCTCCAAGCTGGCGAGCACTTTATTTTCCATGTACCAGTCTGTCGTCTCACTATTGCTGTTTTTCAGCGCCACCCGGAAGATCACATTGTCCCCAGGCTGCATACCAACGACCGCGTCATTGATATCCGCCGTCTTAAAGTTGCATTCCACTACCTTATTCTGATTGAAATTGACCGTCCAATCCGAACCGCCATAATAGGTCTGCGCAAAAGCGGGGCTGGTCAGGCCAATCATCATGCCTCCCATCAGGAGCAAACCCAGAAGTTTTTTCTTCATGTTCCGTTTTCCTCCTTACTGAAGTGTCAGCTGTCCGCTGTCGCTGACGCTGACCCGCCTGCCCCATGCGCTCCAAATCGCATCCGCTGCGTTGTGGGTCTGTACCGCGTCAACTTCGGCTTCAATGGCAAACTGTACGCCGTCATAATCATAGGTCGTATAAATCGTCGTACCGCCGTTTTCATTCGGTTCGGTGCGCTGCGTTACCTTGGAAGCAGTCACACCATCCACCGTCAAGGTATCGGAAAATTTCGGCGTGGTTGCACCGCTCTTTAAAATCTGATCGTAGTACAGCACCGTCCGTTCACTGGTCGATGCAGTGCGATCCAACAGCCAGCCGTTTTGTCCATCCAGCAGATGCAGGCCGATCAGATCGGGCGACAGGCTCTGCACCTTATTTCCATCCTTGTCCACCCAGTATTTATAGATATTCACACGTACATACTGGTCGATTGTGCCGCTGTTCTTGACGGTAAGCTCTTCGGTATAAGCCTTGCCCAAAACGACCGACTCGCCTTCCGGCGCGATGTTTTGCAGCAGTACGCCGGTCGCTTCCTTCCATGTACCGTCCGCCTTCTCGCTGTGGTAGTCCCGCCATGCGATGTCCTTGCCGTTTTCCTGCAGCGTAACACCGATGTTATGCATCTGCACACGGGCAGAATATACCTGAGAATAATACGCCAGGGCTGCCTGTGCGCCGCCAATGCCGCTAATGACCAGCAGCAGGACAGCTGTGCCAAACAAAATGCGTGTGCTCCATGGCATATGCCGCTTATTTTTTCTCTGTCTCATCAACTGTCACCCCCAACGCTGTATACCTGTGTCCAGTCCGCATACAGTTTGCCATCCGCGCCGGTCAACGCCGTTGTATATTCATACACAACGATAACGTCGAACTGCTCGCCAATCTGCGGATCCCTGCCGGTCAGACGGTCGATGCGGATATCCAACGCGGCCGTGGATTTGTCATATGCTGAGCCGTCGTCTGCGATCGGATCACTGTAATAGTAAAATCCATCCGCTTCGTTCAGCGTCCATTTTCCATTCCCGTTATAAGTCAGGTTGTCGCTGCTGAATGCCTTTGCGCGGATAAAGATCGGCGCAGAGCCTTCTTCTGCATCAATGACAACATGCTTCGTCCAGTCGCCGAAGGTCTCTGTGACAGTCGGCTTTGTCTGCTGAGTTTCCAACGTGATGGGCCTTGTGCCCCTTGCCGTTGTATACGTCGTAAAGTATGCCAGCGAGGTATGGAGCGTCACGCCCAGTGTCAGGAGTGCCGCGGCAGCCGGCAATATGAGCTTTGATTTTTTCATGCTGTCCAGCCTCCTTTAGTTCCCTGCTTTGTCAGCGGCAGTACCCGGCGTCGCGCTTGCAGATTCCGGCGTCCACTGCCATGTACCGGTTCCACTGGTACCTTCCGTATACTCGAAATGGTTGATGATACCTCCGCCGCAGTTCTTGCTTCCGTTATAATCATTGCTGAATGATACGCTTGCTGTCCCGTCCTCCGGAATTTCCACAGTTCTCGCCTTGCTTCCAACTACCGAATAGCACGCACCGCTGTAAACCTCTTCAATCGTGACTGTCATTCCCTCCGGAATATCGTCAACAGAGATCGTCTGCGTTCTTGCCTGCGTAAATTCCATCGCGACATATTTGTCATACTTCTCACCGGTATCATTGTTTGTGCCGGTGATATGGAATACCGATATCGAATTGCCCTGGCTTCTCGCATAGCGCGCAAGAGTTTTGGTAATCTGTAATACGCCCTCATGCGGTACAATATCCGGTTTGAGCACAATACGGATCGGGTTGCCCGCATCGCCATAAATCCAGTTGTTGTCCGCTGTATTCATCCTTGCATCCGTCGAGTTGCTGGTGCTTGGCAGGACGACCAGCTGCGGTGCGTATACATACGTGTTTTTGTCAGACTGTACGATGGTCGAAATGGTCGTTATATTTTTGGCATCATCGTCATCGCCGCTCTGCCGGATTACCTTGTGCGTGTATTCATAGTCGCTCAAGTCCCTGCCGTGTGCAAGCAGCAGATACAGGCCGGTATCGATATTTCCCTGCGCCGTTCCATCCGCTGACAGGACTGTTTTCGCCTGCGTACTGCCCAGTGCAATGTCAGCCGCCTGCTGTGCAATGCTGCTCCAGTCAGATTCCTGAAGCACAGTCATATCGGATGGAATGATATCCCTGTATGCTTCCACAGCAGAAACCTCAAATTTGCCTGAACCGTCCTGCGCGACATCTGCTACCTTATACAGATCAACGACCACATCTGCGTTCTTTGCATCTGCCAGCACGCTGTCCTCCGTGGTGCTGACCGGCGTAACCGCTACCGTGCACTTTTTCGTTTGATCGATCGCTGCCCGCGCCGTGCCTGCAAAGCCTGCCACTGCGCCAAGTACGCCCACCGCCATCAGCAGCGTTGCGATCGGTCTTTTCCATTTACTGTTCATAGAACTTCCTCCTTGACAGTTTTGCCCGCTTGTTCTATCCATCTTATTTGATCATCCCGATATCCGACAGCGGCCAGATGCAGAACAGGATCTTACCGATCACCAGCTCATCATCAATGCAGCCGACTGCTGTATTGCGGCTGTCCAACGACGTTTCCCGGTGATCTCCCATGACAAATATCTGTCCCTCTGGCACCTGATAGGGCAGCGTGATGTTGCACTTGCCCAATGCTTTGTCGGATACATATGGTTCATCCAGCTGTATACCGTTGACAAAAACATTTCCGTCCGCATCGATATCGACCCAGTCGCCCTGCGCAGCGATCACGCGCTTTATCAGGATATTGTTGTTATAATAAAACGCAATGACTTCCCCCTGCTCGTACGACGAACCGTTGACTGCGACAACGATGTCCTTATCCTGCAACGTATCCGTCATAGATGTTCCATTGATGCGGAGTACCGGAATGAGCAGCATCGCAAGCAGCACTGCGACTGCAGCGACCGTTACCAGGATAAACACCGTATTGCGTACCGTCCTTCGATATGCGGCGCGGCGCTTTTCCCACCGCAGCTCTGCTTCCAGCAGCTCTAGGGGGATATCCCTATCGCTCAACTGATGCTTGTGCGGCGCCTCCTCCAGCTGATGCTTCCGCCGTTTGCCGTCCGTCTGCTGCCTCTGGATTTTTTTCAACCTGTTATCCATCCGACGCATCCGGCCCTTCCTGTTTGCTCAGCCGGCGCACATTTTCCAGATACAGGTCTGCCGCCGCCTGTGCATCCTCAAAAATATGGTTCAGCGCAAGTGCCGCCTGTGCGATAGAGCCAGCTTCCTGCAGCCTCAGCTCCCGTTCTTCCAGCTTTTCATTTGCTGCGCGCAGCTGTGCCTGCAAAGCAGCGATCTCTTTGCTCTGCGCAATCATCATTTCCAGCAGCTCCGATCGTTTCAGCTTTCGTAATTCCTTTTCCGTCATGGCCTTCTCTCCCAAAAACAAAATACCCGCAATCCTCCGGTTTGTATCCGCTTGCATTATTAGTCCAGACTAACTATCTGGTCCATTTACACCCAAATCAGTTTTCATATTTAGTTTACCACTTTTCCCAAAATCGGCAATAGTTTTTTTCAAAAAGTTTGCCGCAAATCGTATTTTTTGTGGGATTTTTCAAGCCTTCGACCATCTTACTGCTGTAAAGCCTCACGAATCCGCTTTGCATGCACGACAAAACGGTCGCCCGCATCATCCGTACAGGTAGACAGTGTCATCACATAGTTACCCTCCGCTATCTCCACGCCGGTTTCATACAATGCCGTATCTCGCATATTGTGCTGGATAAAACTCTGCCATTCAGCCCCCGCCTCAAAGCCGACGGTATACAGCGCGCTGGTGCTGTCCACATCATGGCAGGCAAAAATCTCATACAGATATACATGTCCCGGTGTGTAAATGTAAAAATACGGCGAATGCTCCTGATAAAAGGATTGCTTCTGATATTTTTTCAGAGTGCTGAACATCGAGCGGTCCAGCATGTTGTGTCCATATAAAATCGTATGGAGGTCCTGGAAATCCGCAGCGTTCTGGCTTTCCAAAATAATGCTGCCCGAACGGCTGTATTTTTTATAGATATTCCGGCGCAGATAATCGCTGTTGTCCGCACTGTGGACAATGGGGTAATCGATTGGGATATCCGCATCGACGAACTGGATCCAGCCGACAATATCGGGGTTGATATTCTGCAATGCGCCAAAATCGATCTCCCCCGGCGCAGGGATACCGCCGCCATCCTCTTCGTTATCTGCCGCTGTCACTGTGCCGCTGCCGTCTGTCCGGCCTATTTGCCGCAGTTGTTCATATTCCTCTGCCGCCACCTGATAGTCCGCATAGATGCCATATAACTTCCAGCCGCAGAACACGATCACAAGCACGGCGATTACCGCCAGAACATTCCAGATGCTTGCCTTCTTTTTCAATGTATTCACCCTCCTTCTGCTGTTTGAATGAAAAAAGGGCATACCGCAGCGTGTTCCCCCGCAGTATACCCATCTTGACTGTTGTCACTCAATATTTTGTCTGCCGTCCAGCGCGCGCATCAGCGTCACCTCGTCAATATATTCCAGCTGTCCGCCCACTGGGATGCCATAGGCAAGTCGGCTCACGCGGATATGGAACGGCTTCAGCAATCGCGCCAAATACATCGCCGTCGCTTCTCCCTCCGTGTCCGGATTGGTCGCCAGAATGACCTCCTGTATGTCCTCCTCAGCGACACGGTGCAGCAGCTCGCGGATACGCAGGTCGTCCGGCCCGATATGGTTCAGCGGGGAAATTGTACCATGCAGCACATGATATAGCCCACGGTATTCGCGGGTCTTTTCAAACGCAAGCACATCCTTCGGGTCTGCGACCACGCAAATAGTATGCGTATCGCGCGATACATCCGAACAAATCGGACAAAGCTCCTCATCCGTTAAATTCTGACACTTCGGGCACAGATGGATGGTCTGCTTTGCCGCGGTGATCGCCTGTGCCAGCGTCTCCGCCTCCTCGTCCGGCAGATTGATCACATGAAACGCCAAACGCTGTGCTGTTTTGCGCCCGATGCCGGGCAGCTTGGCAAATTCATCGATCAGCTTCTCCACCGATGGTGCAAAAAATTTCATGGATGCTTAAAACAGCCCCGGCATACCGCCGCCGGTCGCCTGACGCATGATGGCTGCACTCTCGTCGTCTGCTGTCTTGAGCGCCTGATTGACCGCCGTAACAATCAGATCCTCCAGCATTTCGATATCGTCCGGGTCTACGACCTCCGGATTGAGCTTCAGGCTGAGCAGCTGGTTGGAGCCCTTCACCGTAGCAGTGACTGCGCCGCCGCCGGAGGTTGCCGTGTATTCCTTGTTGCCCAGCTCCTCCTGTGCCTTTACCATTTCTTCCTGCATCTTCTGTGCCTTTTTAATCATGGCGTTCATATTCATGCCGCCCATATTGCCGCCTCTGCCGCCATAGCCGCCAAACTTCTTTGCCATAATACTATCCTCCTGTTTAATCGTCGATCTCACATGTAATATTTAATTCGCCGGCACGCCGGATGATATCATCCACCGGATTCGCCTTGGTGGACAGCGTGCCTGCCTTGCTCTCCTCGATCACCTTGACGCGCCACTGCTTTCCCGTCACATCCTGCGCCGCCTGTGCCAGCGCCTGCTTGACAGCAGCAGAGCTGCACAGCTCACAGGTCACCGCATCGTCACATGCGACCAGCAGGTCATTGCCGTGCAAGATGCCTTTTGCAAACGTCAGCTGCGCATACACCATCGGTTTCAGCTGTTTTTTTGCCGCCAGCACAATGTCGTTCCACTGCGGGCTGCATTCCAGCTTTTCCGGTGGCGCAGGCTTTTTCTTCCTGCGCGGCGGCATCTCCATATCGCCATACATCGGCATATCCGCCTCAGACGGCGGCGGTGCATCCGCGTCAGACGGGAAGCCGTCCTCTTCTGATACCGCAGACGCCGGTACCGCAGGCGCTGCTGCAACCACGCCATGCGCCAGCTTTTCCTCCAGTGCATCCACACGCCCACTCAACGTATCATAATCGTCCGCATTCAGCTGGCACAGCCGCACGACGCACAGCTCCGCCTCGATCCTGCGGTTTGCAGCACGCGGCATACGCGACAGCGCATCCTGCAAAATGCCGGTATACGCGATCAAACGCGACGCCGGTACGCCCTCGCACAGTCGGTTGACCGTTTTGATGCTATAAGCAGGTGACAACAGCGCGGAAACATCGCTACGGCTCGTCTTAACCAGCAGCATGTCCCGGATCAAACCCAGAAGCTGGTCGAGTACCGCACCAAGCTCCCGCCCTGCGGTGTAGCTTTCCGCTAGCTGGCCAATGGCTGCCGTCAAATCGCCGGTCAAGATATGCTGCATCAGGTCGACCGCCGTATCGCCTGCCAGGATGCCCACACCGGAAGCTACTTGCTCCTCATCAATCGGGCCGCTGCTTCCTGCCGCAGCACGATCCAAAATAGACAATGCATCACGCAGCGCGCCATCCGCCAGACGGGCGATCATACGTGCGCCGCCTTCGGTCAGCGGGATCTGCTCTTCCTCCGCAATTTCTTCCAGCCGCTGCGCGATATCGTGCAGCGCAATGCGGCGGAAATCAAACCGCTGGCAGCGTGACAGGATCGTCGCCGGAACCTTATTGATCTCGGTCGTCGCCAGAATGAACAGGACATGCTCCGGCGGCTCCTCCAGCGTTTTCAGCAGCGCATTAAATGCGCCCTGTGACAGCATGTGCACCTCGTCGATGATATACACACGCTTTTTGACAGACGCCGGCGTATAGCGTGTTTCATCGCGGATATCGCGGATGTTATCCACGCCGTTGTTGGAAGCAGCGTCGATCTCTACCACATCCAGCACACTGCCATCCAGGATGCCGCGGCACGCAGGGCATTCGCCACACGGGTCGCCACCCTGCAAATTGGTACAGTTTACCGCCCGCGCCAGAATCTTGGCACAAGTCGTCTTACCTGTGCCCCGTGTCCCGGTGAACAGATAAGCATGTGAGAGACGCCCGCTTTCCAGCTGTGCGCGCAGCGTATCTGTGATATGCCGCTGTCCCACAACATCGGCAAACCGTGTCGGCCGCCATTTGCGGTACAATGCCTGATACATGCCTTCTGCCTCCCTTAAATCGGAAAACGGGCAATCGAAATTGCCCGTTTGCTTACTGGTCTGCACACAGAAAAACGGTGCTCCGCGTGACCGCGCACCGACCATTGAACGGAACGTCATACCTGGTACATGCGTCATCCGGCTCTGACTCGGCATTCCTGCGGCACACAATGGGTTCTGCTTAATGCTGCTCGGTTCCCCGCCTGACATGGTTCACAGTCCACTGTTGCGAAGGACCGAATCTTCATCGCCTTCCGACACAGGTCAAACAATACACGCACCGCCCGCGGGCCGGAGTTCACCCCTGCTATAGCGGATTGCAGGTACAGGACACCGCTGCCGTCCCGGCTAGCGCAGCCACGCGGGGCATCGTTTTTCCATATGCAAATTTATTATACTATATTATGCGCGTCAATGCAATCCATTATTTCTGAACTTCGCCATTTTTTCTGCTGTAGCGCGTTCGATAGGCGAAAAAATACCGCCGGCGTACATGCTTCCGGCGGTATTTCATCTTTACTTTTACGACACTGCGTTATCCCACCAGCGGTAAATCTGCTCCCATGCGCTCTGGTTTTCGCTCGTGCCCGTCGTATCCGTTGAAGGTGTGGTATCCGGTATTGTCACATCCGGTATTTCAACGTTCGGCGTATCTGTCGTATCCGTTGTGTCTGTCGTATCCGTTGAACTACTTGTTTTCTTTTTCGTCGTAGTCGTTGTCTTTTTGCGGACAACACGCTGTACATAATGCCCATTCGGACTGGACACACGCTGACCCTCGCCGATCGGGTCATTTTTGCCATTATAACAATAATATTCGTCCGTGACTTCAACGCTCTGCGGGAACAGGCGGGTCAGATCCAGCATGGATACGCTGCTGTAACGCCACTTATGCAGATCGCAATCGTCCTCCGGTACATCATCCTTATAGAACCATCCAGTCCTGACGCGGCTTCCACGCACATCGCCGCGGCACGCGCGCACTGGTGACAGTCCGCTGTCCAGACAGTAGGTTGCCTCTTCAAAGTCGCCCTCTGCCGGTTCATCAAATGATTTATCCGCCAGACCCTCATGCAGTTCATCCATGACATCCGACCACAGCGCAAGCGCCGGGTTCGGCGATAGGTCCGGAAGTCCATACCGTTCATCATAGCCAAACCAACAAACACCGACATAATACGGCGTGTAGCCGGCAAACCAGCGGTCCTTGTTGTCCGTCGTGGTACCGGTCTTGCCTGCAACATCAATGCCATTGATCGCAGCACGCTTGCCGGTGCCATCCTCGACAACATTGGTCAACAGGTCGTTGACGTAATAGGCAGTCGATTCCGGATGCTCATAGATCTGGGTCGGCTGTTTTTCTTCATTGGACAGGATCGTCTCGCCGTTGGCGTCTACAACCTTGGTATAGCTGACTGCTTCCGAATAGTTTCCGTAATTTGCCAGCGCCGTATAACCCTGTGCCATTTCACGCACGGTCGCGCCATTCGTCAGCGAACCGAGCGCCATCGGGGAATAATCCACATCCGCATTTACAAATGTCGAAAAGCCGAGCTTATCCGTCAGGAAATTATAGGCGGACTGCGGGGTCAGCATTTTGAGCACCTGTACTGCAACAGTATTGGTGGAATCCGCAACGCCCTCCATAATGGTCGTCTGTCCATCATATCTGCGGTTTTCGTTTCTCGGCCACGGTTTGCCATCCAGTTCCATGACCGGCATGTCGGTAACGACGGAATACGGGGTGATCAGTCCCTGATCGATTGCAGGCGCATAGATGCTCAACGGCTTGATGGACGAGCCGGGGGACCGCTTACTCTGTGTCGCGCGGTTGAGCACGAGGCTGTCGGTTTTCTCACCGCGTCCACCCACGACGCCGCGGATGTATCCGTTCGTCGGGTCAAGGACGATCATAGAAGCCTGCGGCTCAATGTCCTCCTCAGAAATATTCGGGAAGTTATCATCATCCTCAAATACTTCCTCCATCGTTTCCTGGACATCCATATCCACAGTCGCATAGATGGACAGACCACCGCTGGTGACGATCGTCCGCGCATACGACTCAGAATAGCCCAGCTGCTCCTGCAGGTCGTTGACGACATCCGTGATGACCATATCCGTAAAGTACGAATACGGGCCGTTGCTGCTGCCTTCCGATGTATTTTCCTGATATGCCAGCTGCTCGCCGACCGCAGCGTCATACTCGCTCTTATTGATATAGCCCTGCTCATACATCTTCAGCAGGACAGTCTCCTGCCGTTTTTTCGCATCCTCCGGATACTTGAACGGATTGTACTGCGCCGGGTTCTGCGTCAGTCCTGCGACCAATGCGCACTCCGCAAGGTCCAGCTCCTGTACCGGCTTGTTGAAATAGGTCTTTGAGGCGGTCTGTACGCCGTATGCATTCTTGCCAAAGTAAATGATATTCATGTACAGCTCAAGGATGGTATCCTTGTCGCCGACCTTTTTTTCCAACGCCAATGCGCGCATGATCTCCGTGATCTTGCGCTTGACCGAATAATCATTGTCATCCGTAATGTTCTTGACCAACTGCTGGGTGATCGTCGAGCCGCCATAACCGCCGCCAATTGGCAAAATCCAGTTCAGCGCCGCACCTGTCGTGCGCTTCCAGTCCACACCGCTGTGCTCATAGAAACGTTGGTCCTCAACTGCAACAAAAGCCTTTGCCAGATAGTCCGGGATCTGCTCCATATCGACCCATTCACGATTCTCCTGGCTGGCGAGCTTCTGCAGAATCTGCTCCTCGCCATTCTCATCCTCATAATAAATCGTACTGTTGAATTTCATCGCCAGACTGTTGATATCCAAATCAGTCTCCGGCATGATAATAAAATTCAAATACAGGGCGAATGCGCCAATACATATGGCCGCTGTTGTCAGTCCGATCAGGAATAGTGTCAATATGGCAAATCCAATCCGTTTGGCTATGCTTTTTTTCTTTCTCCTTCTCGCCAAAGTGTTCCCTCCTGCGATACCGGCTTTCAGCCAGAATTTTTTCTGCTTATCCTTGATGGCCAGCCCCGCTTCCTGCATACAGAGCCGCTGCAGATGCGTCATATCTGCAATACAACAATTTTATTATACCATAATTTGTCCGAAAATCCACATAAAGTTGGCAAACACGGTATAATCTCCAAAATTTCGGAGAAAATGTAAGAAATCAACAGGAAATTTTGTTTAGTTTTCTTTGTAATTTCCACTTTTCCACTGTCAAAGGAGGCTCCATCATGAAAAAGTCCATCATTGCACTGTCCCTGTGCTGTGTCACACTGTTCGCTTTTCTCATGTATCAGCAATTTTCTACCCCTGCCACGACAGCTTCTGAGCCGCTGACTGCCGAGGAGCAGCAGGAGGCGGAGGATCACCCGCTGTATCTGGTGCGGGCAGTTGACGGCGTCCTCGCGATCTATCCCTATGGCTCGGATACCGCCTCTGAGGTCACAGACATCCATCTGTCCTCCCTGCGGGAATATGACCAACAGCTGATGCAGCGTGGCTTCCCGCTATATTCCGAACAGGACCTGACCATGTTCCTCGAAGACTTTGGAAGCTAAAAAGGTCCTCCCGCCCGGTCCACAGACGGAGAGGACCTTTTGTCCCGTATTATTTCTGCGGCAGCTTACCGCAATACTGTACCAGATAATTCTGCTGGCAGGCATCAAAATACCGCTCTGCCTGCTCCAGCCCTTCAAACTCTACAGAGGATGCCGGACGCCCCAATATCTGCTGATCATAGCGCAGAAAACGCACCAGCGCCTTGCGGTTCGCCGTCGGTATCTCCTCTACTGTCAGGCAGGCGCCCCAGAATTCATCCGCGCAGGCAGCGGACAGCAGGTATCTGCGGATGCCGCCGTCCTCCAGGTGCAGTGTGACCAACCCCGCCGGACGGCAGCGTACCAGCGTCATCGACGGCAGCGGCTGGCTGCACAGCAAAATTGTCTCGATCGGCATACCCTCCTGCGTGCAGGTGCGCGGCACAAAGCCAGTATTGTTCGGCGTGCCGAAATTGGCATCGCGCAGGTAATCCAGACACAGCAGTCCCGTCGCACCGTCAAAGGAAAGCGCTGCCGTGCTTCCCATGCTGTCCGCGGTAAAAATCATATATTCTTCCTTGCGGACCATATCCGGCTGTAAATCATGCCAAATATTCATGATGTATTTCTCCTCACTTGGTCGTATTCGCTTTATTTGCGCCCATTATACCATATATGCGGAAAAATGCAAATCCTGCGCGGTGCTGCTTTGTCAAATTCCTCTGCGGTCAGAAGATCTCCATGATCGCCTTCACAGCCTCTGCCGTACTGGTTTTCGGAATCAGCTCACAGCCGACACGACCAGTATAGCCCAGCTCCTCCAGGACCTGCATCACATGCTTATAATTGATCTCACCGGTTCCCGGCTCATGGCGGCCCGGCGCGTCCGCAATATGTACATGTCCGATGGTATCAAAATATTCCGTGATAGTATCGCAGATTTTGCCCTCGTTGAGCTGCATATGATATGCGTCATACAGGATCTTCAGCTTCGGGGAGCCGATCAGCCGGATCATCTCCGCCGCCATCTGCGTATGTTTTAAGAAATTGCCCACATGGTCTGTCGTGATGTTGAGCGCCTCCAAATTCATCGCAATGCCGCTTTCCTCTGCAATCTTTGCACATTCCAACAGCATATCATACATGGAGCACAGCTTGACAGTATCTGACAGCTCGTCGTAATGGTTCACAACAATGCCGCCCTCTCCCAGTGCGTTGGAGTGGATCGTAACGCTCTCCGCGCCGATCTGCTGCGCTGCTGCGACCGACTGGCGCAGAAATGCCAGATAACGCTCCTTATGTGTCGGGTCGACCAGGGAATAATCCGCGTCACCATTAAAGCCGCTAATACGGATACCAGCCTTGTCCGCCGCTGCCTTTACCGCGTCCAGGTCCTTATCTGTCCAGCTCCAAAATTCTACATAATCAAAGCCGTCGTCCTTTGCCGCCTGGAATCGCTCCAGAAACGGCAGCTCCGCATACATCGGTTCAATACACGCACATTTTAGCAATCCCATTTTTTCTTCCTCCTGGTTCCGATTTTATTTATTATACAACGTTGGCCGTTGTCTTTGCAATATACAAACCGGCTGAAATGCACGATTCCAGCCGGTTCATCTTAATTTTACAATTTTTAGCCTGTAACAGTAGCAGCAAAGCCTCGAATCATTTCTGCCGCCTCTGCACGGGTCAGCACTGCTTTGGGGCGCAGCTTGCTGCCAGTGACGATCTGCTTGGCAGCTGCCCATTTCATCGCAGTTTGTGCATACTTAGAAACCGAAGTGCCGTCCGAAAAGCTGCTCAGCGACTTGCTTGCGGAAACATTGCAGCCGAGCTTTTTCGCGTAATTATACAGGATAACCGCAAACTGTTCGCGTGTTAGGTCGTCTGTCGGTCCGAACTTCGTGCTGCTGTAGCCATTGATGACGCCTGCACCAGCTGCCCAGTTGACAGCATCCGCATACCATTTACTCGAGGAAACGTCCTTAAATTTAGAGGAATTGGTCGACTTGAGCTTAAACTTTGCATTCGACTTGGACAGGTTATATGTAACTGCCGCTGCCATTGCGCGGTCCAGAGTCCCATTGGGCTGGAACTTATTGCTGCTCACGCCTACCATAATATCGTTCTCGTACACATACTGTACCGCATCGCAGTACCATGCACCCTTACTGATGTCCGAGAACACATTGTACACCTGCTGGCTGGATGCCGCCTCTCGCCCGCCAAACTTCGACCAGTAGGTCGTCTTTGCCTTGTTGCCGCGGGTCACGGCGACAGTCTCTTTGTTTGCCGGTATCTCATAGTAATAACACCAGTTGTATGCAGCGTCATATGCGCCGGAAGCAGAATTTGCACACGCCTTCAGCTTGTTGCTGATGGTCAGGCCGTTGTACAGATAAGCGGCATTGTTTGCCGAAAGCTCCTTCTTCAGGTAATTCAGCTGTCCGTTCAGTGTTTTCCAATCATAGCCGTTTTCGCTACACCAGCCCTGCATTGCCGTCAGGCGCTCGTTGTGCCACTGGCAGATGCCGTAGCTCGTACCGTTATCGCCGTACAGATTCGGATTAAAGCTGGATTCACATTCAATATTTGCAAGAATACCGCAGGCTGCCGCAGTGTGAAAGCCGCATTTCTGCGTCAGGAATGAATAGATCGTATTCATGTTGCTGCTTGCCGCCTGCTCGGAGGAGATCGTCATATCATCCGTCTGCTGCGCTGCATCGCCGCGCTCCGCCATAATATACGGAACCTGTGTCAGCGGATCGATGCCTTCTGCCAGCACATATGTACTATCCAGCTGCGGAACAAATTCATAATAAAAATCATCGGTCTGTGCATAGTCGCCGAGGCATGTCCATGTAACCGGCGCCTGCACCTGCGTTCCGTCAACGAGTATAACTGTCAGGTACTGCGGCATCTGTGCCGTCAGCTCAGTCTCTGCCTGACCGAACCAAAAGGATACTGTGCCAATCTGTTCACCAGCCTGCGCAAAGCTCACTGCAGCCTGTGCCGTCTCTGCCTGCTGTTCTAGCTCTGGCTCAACATCTGCTGCCAGTACCTTAATTGGTAAAACACCAACCGCCATTGACGCCAC
>JAUNWG010000025.1:26295-27801 GCA_030540435.1 Eubacteriales bacterium | reverse complement strand
TATGTACGAGAAAAGCCATGGCACGGTTTAGGAACAAGAGTCATCGAAGCACCAAATTCAGAGGATGCACTTATCCTCGCAGGTTTAAATTGGAATGTTTTGCAGGAACCGATTCGCGTAGGGATAAATAAACTGATTCCCGGATACAAAGCCAACATCCGTGACATTGACCACAAGGTGTTGGGCATTGTCACAGATCGCTATAAAGTCATTCAAAATCAGCAAGCCTTTGCCTTTACAGATGAGTTGTTAGGCGAAGGTGTTCAGTATGAAACTGCTGGTTCTTTGCAGGGAGGTAAGAAGGTTTGGCTGTTGGCACGCATGCCGCAAGAGTATCTGGTTGCCGGTGAACAAGTCAGTCCGTATCTGATATTCAGAAATTCTCACGATGGTTCTGGCGCTGTCAAAGTGGCTATGACACCAATTCGTGTTGTGTGCAACAACACACTGAATCTCGCACTGAATACTGCAAACCGTGTCTGGTCTGTGAAGCATGTAGGTGAGATCAAAGATAAACTGGCAGAAGCAAGGGATACCCTTCTATTGGCTGATACATATATGCGTTGTTTTGGCAATGAAGTAGAGGAGCTTCGCAAAAAGAGGCTGACGGACCAGCAGGTTGAAAAGTATATTGATCTGCTTTTGCCAATAGAGGACAATGCATCTCTTGTTCGACAGCGTAATGTGCGGCGTTTGAAAGATGATCTAAAAATACGTTATTTCGATGCACCGGACTTGCAGGATGTTGGGAAAAATGCATACCGGTTTATCAACGCCGTGTCCGACTTCGCTACGCATACAGCTCCGCTTCGCCGCACGGCAAATTATCAGGAGAATCTTTTTGCCAAGACGATGGAAGGAAATCCGATGATTGACAAGGCATACGCTATGATGAAAGCTGTGTGACCATGGTATGAAAAAATTGGTTTCAACCTTGCATTTAGAGCGTGATACATGGCTGCATTATCGCAAGCAAGGCATTGGTGGTTCTGATGCTGGAGCGGTCTGTGGCTTAAATCCATACAGTAGTCCCATTCAGGTTTACTATGACAAAGTATCTGATGATATCAGTCAGTATGATAACGAAGCCATGCGTCAGGGGCGTGATTTGGAAGAGTATGTAGCAAAGCGATTTTGTGAGGAAACCGGATTCAAGGTTAGAAGAGCCAATGCGATTTATTATGACGAGAAGCGCCCGTATATGCTGGCAGATGCTGACCGGCTGATCGTTGGAGCACATGCCGGATTGGAATGCAAGACGGTAAGTCCATATAGTGCAGATAAGTGGTCTGATGGAAATATTCCGATACATTATCAGATACAGAGTTATCATTATATGTCTGTGTTTGAAATGCAGGAATGGTATATTGCTGCTCTGATTTTCGGTAAGGATTTTATCATCCACAAGCTGGAGTGGGATGATACACTCATTGAAAATCTAAGAGAAATTGAAAAAGATTTCTGGCAGAATTATGTCATGAAAAAGCGGATTCCTGTACCGGATGG
>JAUNWG010000025.1:0-26195 GCA_030540435.1 Eubacteriales bacterium | reverse complement strand
AGGAGGAAACGTAGATGGATGTAAAAAATGAACTTGCTGCCAGAGCAGCAAAAACGAAAAATCAAGAGAAAGAGCAGCAAAGTATTGCAACCCTTATCAAGGTGATGCAGCCGGAAATTAAAAAGGCGCTGCCGGAAGTTATGACAGTAGAACGTTTTACTCGTATGGCACAGTCAGCGCTTAGTGCAACGCCAAAGTTACAGGAATGCACGCCTTTAAGCTTCTTGTCAGCCATGATGAATGCAGCCCAACTTGGCTTAGAGCCAAACACACCACTGGGACAAGCGTACCTTATCCCTTTCCGGAATAAAGAAGGTATTCTTGAATGCCAGTTTCAGATTGGATACAAAGGAATGATCGATCTGTGTTATCGTAATCCGCTGATGCAGACCATACAGGCACAGGCCGTTTATGAGAACGATGTATTTGAGTATGAATTGGGATTACATGCGAAGCTGGTGCATAAGCCTGTGCTGCATGATCGTGGAGATATTATCTTATTCTATGGATTATTCAAACTGACCAACGGAGGCTATGGCTTTGAGGTCATGAGCAAGGAGGATATCGACCAGTATGCAAAGCAGTATTCCGCCGCATTTGATTCCTCGTTTAGTCCGTGGAAAAGCAATTATATCGGCATGGCGAAAAAGACGGTCATCAAGCAGGTGTTAAAGTATGCCCCGCTGAAAGCGGATTTCTGTCGTGCGCTGACATCGGATGAGACTGTCAAAACTGAAATAGCACCGGATATGACGGAGGTGCAGGGTAAGCCGATTTGGGATGGGGAGTGTAAGCAGGTTTGAAGAAGGAAGTGTTATGAGATTGAGGCTGTTAATGAAGATTAGCGTTTGGGATGTCTTAGACGAATAATTTAGGACGGAAAATGCCGGAAGCAAAAATACTTCCGGCATTCACCTGTGAAAAAGGTCTCACAGCTTTGGCGAGACCTTCATATATCACAATAGTAAATTTATTTTTTGCCATTTTCAGAACTTTTATCCGCAAAAAGAAAGGATAATATTGCAAAAATGCATAGATTCTGCAACTTATTTTTTGCTGCTGGGGTCAAATTGGGGTCAAAACCGATTTCGAACAAATTTCAAACTGTCAAAAAAGTTACGAAAAAGCCCTAATTCCGAAGAATTAGGGCTTCTAAAATGGTTGCGGGGGCAGGATTTGAACCTACGACCTTCGGGTTATGAGCCCGACGAGCTACCGAACTGCTCCACCCCGCGATATTTTGCATTGTTTACTCTCTCGTTGAGTGCTTAATTAGAATACCACAATAGCTAGGATATGTCAAGCATTTTTTTGAAAAATTTTATGTACAGGGCGACTGGAGAGCGGATCGCCCGGAGCAGGACTGAAATTGACGTATAAATTTTGAATTTTTGCGAAAAATGCGGCAATTTCTGCTTTAGAAAAGAATGTCCTGTTACATGGTCATCTGCTGGCTGAGAAAGTTTGCCGCAGTCTGTAGCAGCTTGGTTTCCACCTCACCGGCAGTCTGATGCTGTTCATCTTTCAACAGGGCAACACAGCCGGATACATCACCGCCTGTAATAACCGGCGCGGCGATAGAGATACGGTAGCGGTCATCATCGGTCAGGGAGACAGGCTGGTCTGTCGGGCGGAAAATTTTTCGCTGCTCCATTGCGTGCTCCAATTCTGAGCTGATATTGCGGTCATAAACATCTTTTTTTGCGTTGCCGGATACTGCAATAACAGAATCGCGGTCACAGATCACGCAGTTGATGCCGGTCGTTTTGTTGACCGAATCACATAATTGGCTGACGAACGTATTTAATTCTCCCATTGGAGAATACTTTTTAAATATAACCTCTCCATTGCGGTCCGTATAGATCTCCAGTGGATCACCTTCCCGGATGCGCATGGTTCTTCGGATCTCTTTTGGAATCACAACTCGTCCAAGATCATCAATACGGCGGACGATTCCCGTTGCTTTCATAATGCACGCCTCCATTATATTATTTCTCTAAGAGTTATCTTTCTCTTGTTGGCAATATGGTTAGTATTGATAAATTACTGAAATTTATACCGTAAATACAGGAAATACTGTTTGATATTCGGATTTGAGCTGTAAATATTATATTATGTTTGCATTTTGACGAGAAAATGGGTATACTGGAAAACAAATGTGTGCTATGATACTATATGACCATAAAATTGATAGGATTGGAGGATCTATGCTAAAACAAAAACGGAAAAAATTGATTTCATGCGTGTTGGCCATGGGTATTCTGTTTTCTGGGCTTCCGATGACAACTGCATCGGCTGCGGAATTTACAGATATCCAAGGCCACTGGGCATATGACAGTATCAAACGGTTGACAGATCGCGGCATTTTTTATGGAGAGACAGCGACACTGTTTGCACCGAATGATACGGTAA
Source organism: Eubacteriales bacterium (assembly GCA_030540435.1). Lineage (GTDB taxonomy): Bacteria > Bacillota > Clostridia > Oscillospirales > Butyricicoccaceae > Butyricicoccus_A. The sequence continues at coordinate 23,783 of JAUNWG010000025.1, read as the reverse complement.
CACGCGGGATGTATGTTACGATACTGGCAAGATATGATGGATATGATCCCACGGCATATACCGGTTCAAAATTTCAGGATGTTCCAGCGAATAGCTGGTATGGGCCTGCGGTTGCATGGGCGGTACAAAAGGGCATTGTGTCCGGTGTCTCCAGTACAACCTTTGAACCGGATCGGCCGATTACGCGTGAGGAGCTGGCAGTCATAACGGTAAATTATGCGAATTACGCATGGAAGGTCCTGCCGCGGACGCGGAACGGCAAGCTGTTTTCCGACAGCAATGCATGCGCGGGTTATGCATTGGATGCTGTGTATACACTGTATCGTGCAGGGATTATCAATGGTACAACAGACGGCAGATTTAACCCGAAGGGAAGTGCGACCCGTGCGGAATGTGCAGTTATCCTGTCGGCATATATGGACACATGGACACGCAATTATTTGGGCTCGGAAAAAGTACCGCTGATCAGCCACCGTGGATATAATGTCACAGCGCCGGAGAATACGCTGCCGGCATATCAGGCTGCCGCTGATATGGGTTATACTTTTGTTGAGACAGATATCCGCTTTACCAAGGACGGCGTTCCAGTACTGCTGCATGATTCGACGATCAATCGGACGAGCAATGGCAAGGGTGCTGTTTCCGGCATGACCTATCAGACATTATTACAATACGACTTCGGTTCATGGAAGGCTGCGGATTATGCAGGAACACGCATCGCGACCTTTGCACAGTTTATTTCCCTGTGCCGTGACAGGGGGCTGCACCCATATCTTGAGCTGAAAACGTCGATTTCTGCAGTACAGGCAAGGCAGCTGGTACAGATCGTGTCAGATTATGGCATGCAGGATAACGTCACATGGATCAGCTATTATACCAATGCCCTGTCGCAGATCCGGTCGGCAGATAAGACAGCCCTGCTGGGGATTCTGACAGATGACATCACGACGAGTGTCATCAGGAAAGCAATCAATCTGAAAAACAGCATGAATTATGTGCTCATCAGTGTGGATAATACTGCGCTGACCGCTGACAAGCGCGCCGCCTGCCTGCGCAATGGTGTGGATTTTGGCGTATGGAATATTGATGATATTGCGGAAGGCGTCCGTGCGGCAAATACCAGCACGCAATATGTCACCACCAGCGGATTGACATGGAATATCCTGTATGGGGCAGGCTGAAAGAAAACAACAGGAAAGGAAAGAAGCGTATTGATAGAATGAGACAAAAAAGATGGATAGCAGGATTTTTGACGCTGTGTCTGTTGTTTTCCGGGCTTCCGGTGACAACAGCATCAGCGGCGGGGTTTACAGATATACAAGGGCACTGGGCATATGACAGCATTATACGCATGACAGATGCAGGGGTATTCCAAGGAGTATCCGCAACAAAATTTGAACCGAATACCGCGATCACACGCGCTGCATTTGTCACCATACTGGCAAGATATGATGGATACAACGCGGCGGCGTATAAAAACTCAAAATTTAAGGATGTCCCGGCAGACAGCTGGTATGGCCCTGCGGTTGCGTGGGCATATCAGAAGGGGATTGTATCCGGCGTATCCAATACGGCATTTGCGCCGAACCAATCGCTGACGCGGGAATCGCTGGCGGTGATTCTGGTCAATTATGCCAACTATGCAGGCAAGGCGCTGCCGCGTGTGCGCAAGGGCAAGCTGTTTTCCGACAGCAAGCGCTGTGCGGATTATGCGCTGGATGCGATTTACACATTATACAGATCGGGCATTATAAACGGTACCTCTGCCACGGCCTTCAGCCCGAAGGGAAAGGCAACCCGCGCGGACTGCGCACAGCTGTTGTGTAATTATCAGGACATTGCGCAGCGCAGCTATACCGGCGCGGAAAAGGTGCAGATCATCAGCCATCGCGGCTACAGCTGGGGCGCGCCGGAAAATACGCTCCCTGCCTTTGAGCTGTCTGCAAAGATGGGATGTACATATGTGGAAGCGGATGTCCGCTTTACCAAAGACGGCGTTCCGGTGCTGCTGCACGACGCAACGATCGACCGGACGAGCAACGGCAGCGGCGAGGTATCAAAGATGACCTATAGCCAGCTGCAGCAGTATGATTTTGGCGCATGGATGTCAAGCGAGTATGCGGGTACGAAGCTGCCGACTTTTGAGCAGTTTATTGCATTGTGTGCACAGAAGGGGCTGCGTCCGTATATTGAGCTGAAAAGCAGTATGACGGAAGCGCAGGTCCGTCAGCTGTATGACGTGACGGCAAAATACAGCATGTCGTCCAAGGTAATCTGGATCAGCACCAGCCTTGCCAATCTAAAGCATGTATTGACGTGTAACAAGTCGGCGTCCCTCGGCCTGTTGGACGAGCAGATCACACAGACGACAGTCACTCATGCAAAGTCATTGCAGAATGGTAAGGATACCGTATTTATCAGTGCAAAATATAACAACCTGTCAGCGGCAGAGCGTGCGCTGTGCCTGCGCAGCAATCTGACCTATGGTGTCTGGACAATCGATACGGCAGCGACGGCGATCCGGGAAATCAACAGCGGCGCACAGTTTATTACGACCAATTCGCTGCTTTGGAGCAATCTGTATTAAATAGGATATATATGGCAGTGCCGCCCGGAGCAGGATCTCCGGGCGGCATTTTACTGGCATTTGTGCCGCAATGCTTTGCAAGCGGGCATTTGTTTGGTATAATAGCGGTAGTATAGGAACAACCATAACATGCTGTCCATCCGACAGCTGACGCATAGCAGGAGGGAACACGAAATGAATCTCAAGGGCAGAAATTTTTTAAAGCTGCTGGATTATACGCCGGAAGAAATTGAAGGTCTCATCGACCTCGCAGCGGAGCTCAAGGCAAAGAAAAAGGCAGGGGCAGTACATGATACCCTGCGCGGTAAAAACATCGCTTTGATCTTTGAAAAGACCAGCACCCGCACCCGCTGCAGCTTTGAGGTTGCGGCACATGATCTGGGTATGCAGGTCACTTATCTTGACCCGTCCGGTTCCCAGATCGGAAAGAAGGAGAGCATTGCGGATACCGCGCGTGTGCTCGGCCGCATGTTTGACGGCATTGAATATCGCGGTTATGGACAGGAAATTGTCGAAGAGCTGGCAAAATATGCAGGCGTCCCGGTATGGAATGGTCTGACCAATGAGTTCCATCCGACACAGATCCTTGCGGATCTGCTGACCATCCGTGAGCATTTCGGCAGGCTCAAGGGCATTAACTTTGTGTATCTCGGTGATGCGCGCTATAATATGGGCAATTCCCTCATGGTCGGCTGCGCGAAGATGGGCATGCACTTCACCGCCTGCGCGCCGAAGGAATATTTCCCGGATGCAGCGCTGATTCAGACCTGTGAGGAGATCGCAGCGCAGACCGGCGCAACCTTGCGGTTCTGCGAGGACCCGATGGAAGCGACAAAGGGCGCGGACGTCCTGTATACCGATGTGTGGGTTTCGATGGGTGAGCCAATTGAGGTATGGCAGGAGCGCATTGACGCGCTTGCACCGTACCAGGTCAACCAGAAGCTGATGGACAATGCAGGATCGCACGCAGTATTTATGCACTGCCTGCCGGCATTCCATGACCATAAGACCACCATCGGCAAGGAGATGGGCGAACGCTTCCAGCGCGATGCGATGGAGGTTTCCGACGAGGTATTTGAAGGCCCGCAGTCTATCGTATTTGATGAAGCGGAGAACCGGATGCATACCATCAAGGCTGTTATGGCGGCAACACTGTAAAAAAATCAGGCATATACGAAAAACTCCCGTCTGTAACAAAGCAGGCGGGAGAAATTTTTTTCATGGAATATGGATCGGGTGCAGATGACTGGTATCGTACATGACTCTGGCATGATTTCTGCGAATGAGCTGCTTTTTGATGCAGTTTCCGGTGCGCGGGTCGATGATACGGCGGTATACCTCGCCGCAACGGTAAACGACGCCGTTGTGCTCTTCAAAATGCTCATTTTCCGAGACAATGTGATAGGTATTTTTCTGCGGCTTGGTCGCGCGAAGTTCACCACAGAGATATGCCGGTGTCGTGTAAACGATCAGCTGGTAGGTTGTATCTGTCGGATTGTAAAAACGATAATCCAGATAATTATATACGATGGAAGTACCGGTCCCGAACGGAATCTGCCGGTTGAAGTCCGGAAATAAATCCAAGCTGTCATGGTGATGATGCTCGACGATCTTCAGCGGTGTGTGCAGAACCATCCAGTGAATCAGGTTGGTAAATTGGCACATGCCGCCGCCCGTTCCGGCTTTGGGCTGACCGTTGGAAATAGCGAGACCTTCCAGATACCCCTTTCTGGCACTCAGTGAACCGACCAGATACCAAAACGAAAAGGTTTCGCCCGGACGGATTAAAATACCGGTGACTTTCGGCGCTGCCAGAGATAGATTGACGGCTTTGTTTTCCTGTAGCTCCATATGTACATTACCCAGACGACGGCGGATCAGGGATTTATGCCGGTAGATCACGACCGGAAGCAGCCGATCCGTTTTTTTGGAGGCAAAGATCTGATGTCCGAATAAATTTTGGATATGCCGCTGCAAACGACATTTGTGTACGGAAATTTTGTAGGTCGTCGGTGAAATCTGACAGAATAATTTACGCTTCATGTTGCTTGCCCCTTTGTATGTTTCTCTTGGCATGAATAAGTATAGCATGAAGCGACAGCAAATGACAGGAACAAGTCGGTAAAGAGTTTGCAACAAAATAGCAACAATCGGAACAAAATGGAAACAAGAAGTCTCATGTATCCAAAGATCGCACCCGGGCAGTGGCAGGCGGGCGCAGCAAGAGCGAGCTCCCGGCCGAGGTGACCAACTGTGCTGCGTTTGGAGATGAAATGCAGGTATTGTTGTTAGCGCGAATGAAGAGAGGGAACCGACGTCGGTTCCCTCTCTTCGCTCTCCTTCGACGCCAAAGAACCTATGGTTCTCTGGACTCTCCTCCACCTAGCCGCGCTTGCGCTAAATGACGCCAAAAGCGCCGCGCGCGGCATTTGGCGTGCGGTTCTCGGGCTCCCTCATCCAAGGGAGGCAGGCGTTTTACTTCCTTATGATTCCTCCATTAGCTGTTCCATTTCTGTAATCAGCTCATCAAACAGCTGGAGTGCTTCTGTGATCGGCTGGGTGGTTGCCATATCGACACCAGCGCCGCGGAGCAGCGTGATCGGGTCTGCCGAGCAGCCGCCGGACAGGAAATTGATATAATCCTTGACTGCCGGTTCGCCCTCCTTCAAAATGCGGCGGGAGAGCGCAATAGCAGCAGAATAGCCAGTCGCATACTGATATACATAATAATCGTAATAGAAATGCGGAATGCGCGCCCATTCGACGTCGATCTCGCTGTCGATGACGATGCCGTCGCCAAAATACTGATGGTTCAGCTCATGATACAGCTCATTCAGCGATGCCGCAGTCAGGCTCTCGCCGCGCTCGTTGCGGCGGTTGATTTCCAGCTCAAATTCTGCAAACATCGTCTGACGATACAGCGTTGTGCGGAACTGCTCAAGGAAATAATTGATGAGATAAGCGCGGCGGCGCTTATCTGTCGTTGTGCGCAGCAAGTGCTGCATGAGCAGCGCTTCATTGCAGGTAGACGCGACCTCTGCGACAAAGATGGAATAACCGGAATAAACGACCGGCTGATTTTTGTTGGACAGATAGGAATGGATCGCATGGCCCATCTCATGGGCAAGGGTAAACATGCTGTCCAGCGTGCCCGAATAGTTCAGCAGGACGTACGGATGCACGCGCAGACCGGCGGAATACGCGCCGGAGCACTTGCCGACGTTTTCATAGACGTCGATCCAGCGGTTGTCAAAGCCCTCCTGCAAAATAGCGCGGTAGCTGTCGCCCATCGGCGCGAGCGCGTCGTAGACTGTCTGTTTTGCCTCCTCATAGGGGATGTTGATATCGACATCACCGACGATCGGGGTGTACAGGTCATACATATGCAGCTCGTTCAGGTTGAGCAGCTTTTTGCGCAGTGCAACATAACGGTACATCGGCGCCATATTCTGATGGACCGCGTCAATCAGGTTGGTATACACCTCGGTCGGGATATGGTTGCTGTCCAGCGCAGCGTGCAGCGTAGACTCGTATTTGCGCGCGTCTGCGTGGAATTTCAGCTGCTTGACCTGCGCGGTCAGAATCGCAGCGGCGGTGTTGCGGAATGCGCTGTATACGCCATAGATCGACTCAAATGCGGATTTGCGCAGCACGCGGTCCTGACTGTGCATCAGCGGAATATAGGTTCCGTGCGTGACCGGATGCGCGTTGCCATCGTTGTCAAAGGCGTCCGGGAACTTCAGGTCAGCATCACCAAACATAGAATAAATGGTGTCTGGCGACTGGCTCATCTCACCGGCAGCAGCGAGCAGCTTTTCCTCTGCGTCTGACAGGATATGCGCACGCTTTTCGCGGATGCGGGTCAGGCACAGGCGGTACAGCTCCAACGCGGGTTCCTCCTGATAGAACTGCTCCAGCGTTTCCTCCGGAATCGCCAGCAGCTCCGGCGTCTCAAAGGAGCTGGCAGCATCAGTTGCCACCATTGCGCTCATCGCCTGGGAAGACATGCCCTGATAGGTCGGATTGGTCGTATCCTCATCGCTTTTGCGCTGGGCATAGCCATACAGATTGTCAAACAGGACGTTCATTTCATCGCCAAGGCGCAGGAAGGAAAGCAGTGTCTGGGCGCTTTCTCCCAGCTTGCCTTTATATGCTTCAACCTGTTGGGGGAAGCTGCGCGCTTTTTCCAGATCGGCATGCCACAGGTCATCGGATGCGTACACATCTTCGATCGCCCATGTGTATTTCGGGTCCGCCTCACTGCGGACAGGGATCTTTTTTTCCATAAGACAGGTATCCTCCTGTGTCAAAATTTAGTATGGTAATAGTATACCACGACTAACTTGCTTTTTACAGAAAAAAGAAGGAAGAGAATAGATTGATTCAGAAAAAAGATTTCTCACCGAAAGGGAATATCTGAAAAGGGAACGCATAGACGAAAATTTTTATCAAACAAAGGCGTTTCCGTACAGAACTGCAAAACTTAAAATGCCGATTATGGTAATTAACACAAATGATATTAGATTTTTTGGCTTAACACAATGATTTTTATTGATGATGACATATAAAATAATTCCAATGATTATTTTTGATATAACTGCTGGCACCATATGTAAATACGCTTCAATGTGGAGCAGATGATCCATCCCTTCGGCAACAAAGACTGCCGGAAGCAAATTCATACTGCAATACTGTAGCCAATTCTTTTTTGTATTTGCGATATATGCGCCTGCGCCAAATACGGTACCCGCCAGCAATGCCATGACCAACCAGAGAAATGCCCATCGATTGAAAGCAAATGAATGCTGGTTGTATATTGCCTCGAATATATAATATCCGCATACACATCCCACAAGACATGTTATTGAGGTAGCAATGGAATTTCTTAGATTAGAATGAAAAAAGTAGCTGAGAGAAAATGCAGGGATGAGCCAAATTGCGCCTGAATTAGCTAAGAAGTTTAAATTGATTGGAAGATATTTTTGTCCGATCAATGTTAGAATTCCCACGATAATGCCTGTGGCTATAGCTATTGATATTTTTTTCATTAAGACATCCTCCTCATATGAGAGTCGTATGATATTCGGGTGTATTTGAAAAGCCGAAAATTGCTTTTGATTATTTATATATACCATTTATTGTTTACGGAAAAGCGAAGATAGAAGTGAAGATTTTCTTAATATTCACGCGCATCGCCAAGGCGCAGGGAGGAAAACAGGGTCTGAGCGCTTTCTCCCAGTTTGCCCTTATATGCTGCAACCCGCCGGGGAAGCTGCGCGCTTTTTCCAGATCGGCATGCCACAGGTCATCGGATGCATACATAGCTTCGATCGCCCATGTGTAGTTCAGGTTCGCTTCACTGCGGACAGGGCTCTTTTTTCCATAGGATGGAAAATCTCCTGTAGCTTTTACTTTTATGCAGTATTGGTATAGCATGATTGAACAAAATTTAACAGGGAAATGTGACGGGAAGAGATGACAGGGCGGATTTAATGTGAAATAAATAATATTTATCGAATATCATTAAAAATGTATTGACAAAAGATAATTTGCATGGTATCCTCTTATCAACGGGAAATGAAAGAAATATTTCATCAGAGCAGGAGGATAGTATCATGAAAAGACTGAATAAACTCGTAGTCATTGTTACAAAGGTGCTTGAGGTGATGCACTGGCTCACTGCAGCGGTCATGGCTGTTGTGGCGGTTGCAGCAGTGGCTGCGCCGCAGAAGGTAATCGATCTGATACAGAGCGGTATGGATAATGGGTCACTGACAGTGCAGGGCTTTGAGATTGCCGTGCAGGACAGCGCGGGAAACGCGATCGGCGGTGCATTGCTGCTGGTCGGCATTGCAGGAATCATTACCTGTGGGTTGATGGCTATGGTATTCCGCAATATTTATCTCATTTTCCGCACAACAAGCGGCGAAACATGGTTTTCAAAGGGCAAAACACCATTTCAGCCGGATAATATCCGTATGGTGCGGGAGATCGGCATTTTCTGTATTTCTATTCCAGTCATTCAGCTGGTTTTCAGTATCATCGGAGGCGTTCTGTTCGGTGTGGAGACTGTAGTTTCGATGAATGGACTGATGCTTGGAATCATTGTACTGTGCCTGTCCCAGTTCTTTGCCTATGGTACGCAGCTGCAGGAAGATGTTGACGGATTGGTATGAGGAGATGCTATGGGAAAGATCATATTAAAGCTGGATGTTGTCATGGCGGAGCGGCATATGTCCCTCAATGAGCTGGCAGAAAAGGTCGGCATTACCAATGTCAATTTGTCGAAAATCAAAAATAACAGGGTCAATGCGATCCGGTTTTCTACGCTGAGCGCGATCTGTGAAGCGTTGGATTGTGAGCCGGGGGATATCTTAAAATACGAGAAGGCGGAGTAGATCAAACGGTCAGATGGCAGTGCAAATGCCGGTCTGACCGTTTTTCTATCCGATACGACGCAAATACATCGAAAATACCATCTAATTTATTTTTTGCCAAAAGACTTTGAAAATTTATAATGGGAGAAATCCATCCCTTGTCTGGAATAAAATCGGTGCGCCTTTGTTCTAAGCTGGTTGCAAGTCACCTCTATTTGCTGACATCCCATGCGCTGGGCAATCTGGCATCCATATGTAAACATTTCTTTGCCCAGTCCGTGATTTCTATATGGTTCAGTTATGAAAAATTCAAGAATTTCAGAAATTTTTGCCGCATGATGCAGTTGCGCTTCAAAACGTAAGTTTAATATGCCGACTAAGCGGTTGTTTTGTTCACATACCAGACAGTAATACTGTTCATCTTGTGTTTGCGCAAGATAGATTTTTTTAAAATCTGCATATGGTAATTCTGTGTCTTCTAATTTGCAGATCAGGTGATAAATATCGAAACAATCATCTGCGGTACTTTTTCTGTACATGAAGATATCCTTTCTTATGTCAGGGTTTCATCCTGTTTTGATGGGCTTTGCCCAATCACAAAGCTGCGCTAAGACCGGTTTGAGCGTCATTTCCACTTCACTTAATGTGTATTCCACTTTAGGGGGGTTCAGGAAAGACAGCGCGGACAACTATCCCTTGACTTTTTTCTTTCCAGTGTCAAAAGTGCGTACTTGAATTTGTACCACTTTTATTATAGCAAAACTGTCAAGGAAACGTAAACATGATTATTGATGGCCATGAACACATCATGTTTTCTGCACAGATGCAGCTGGAAAAAACGGATGCTGGAGAAATAGTCAGAGGAATATATTTGTTTTTTGAACAGAAAAGAAAGCCGTCTCAGATGAGACGGCTTTCGACATGTTTAACGGTGATCGGGTGAACTGGCAGACTAGTATGTCTGCCAGTTCACGATGCGCGGGAGCGCATGGACATTTCTTTTGTCAAACTTTTCTTTTTGCAAAGAAAAGTTTGTTAAAATTCGCACTTCTTAGCGATATAATCCTTGACCTCAGCGATCGGCAGACGAACCTGCTCCATGGTATCGCGGTCGCGGATGGTGACACAACCATCATTTTCCGTCTCGAAGTCAACGGTAATGCACATCGGTGTGCCGATCTCATCCTCGCGGCGGTAGCGCTTGCCGATCGAACCAGCTTCATCATAATCGATCATGAACGATTTTGCCAGCTCTTCATAAATCGGCATTGCCTGGTCATGCAGCTTCTTGGACAGCGGCAGGACAGCAGCCTTGTACGGCGCCAGCGCCGGATGCAGACGCAGAACAACACGGACGTCGTCCTTGCCCTTCTTATCCTGTCCGACAACCTCTTCATCATATGCATCGCACAGGAATGCCAGTGCAACGCGGTCAGCACCAAGGGACGGCTCGATAACATACGGGATGTACTTCTCGCCAGCCTCCTGATCGAAATATTCCATCGAAACACCGGAAGTATTTTGATGCTGGGTCAGATCGAAGTCGGTGCGGTCAGCAATGCCCCACAGCTCACCCCAGCCAAACGGGAACAGGAACTCAATATCTGTCGTAGCATTGGAGTAATGCGACAGCTCCTCCTGCTCATGGTCACGCAGACGCATGTTCTCTTCCTTAATGCCAAGGCTCAGCAGGAAATTCTTGCAGGCATCCTTCCAGTATGCAAACCATTCCAGGTCCGTGCCCGGCTTGCAGAAAAATTCCAGCTCCATCTGCTCAAATTCACGGGTACGGAATGTAAAGTTGCCCGGCGTGATCTCATTACGGAAGGATTTACCGACCTGTGCGACGCCAAACGGGATTTTGCGGCGGGTCGTGCGCTGTACATTCTGGAAGTTAACAAAGATACCCTGTGCCGTTTCCGGACGCAGATACAATTCATTCTTTGCATTCTCCGTAACGCCCTGGAAGGTCTTGAACATCAGGTTAAACTGACGGATATCAGTAAAATTATGACCGCCGCAGTCCGGGCAGGCAATCTGATGCTCATCAATATATTCCTTCATCTGCTGGTTGCTCCAGCCAGCCGGATTTTCACCGGTAGCATCCTCAATCAGCTGGTCAGCACGATGGCGGGTATGGCAGTCCTTGCAGTCCATCAGCGGGTCAGAAAAGCCGCCAACATGACCAGATGCAACCCAAGTCATCGGGTTCATCAGGATAGCGGAATCCAGACCGACATTATACGGGGATTCCTGAACGAACTTCTTTCTCCATGCGTTCTTGACATTATTTTTGAACTCCACACCAAGCGGACCGTAATCCCAGGTGTTGGCAAGACCGCCGTAGATTTCGGAGCCGCTGTAAACAAAACCGCGACCTTTGCACAGAGCGACGATTTTGTCCATCGTCTTTTCGGTGTTTTTCATATTTTATTTTCTCCTTTATGGCGCATATGGCTTATGCACGCAAAATTTAGCCAAAAAAACTTGACTATGCTCCTATTATAGCGTATACTATTTAAATGTCAAGACGTTTGGAATCGCTGTGATATCATACCGTGATTCAAACAGAATAGAATATCCGGGTGTAGCGCAGATGGTAGCGCGCCTGCTTTGGGAGCAGGATGCCGCAGGTTCAAATCCTGTCACTCGGACCACGTCGGAGCAAGCTTTATATCGCTTGCTCCGACTTTTTTATTTTGTTTCAATGTATACGTAATAAATGTTTAAATTGTCTACAATATATTATTCTTTCAGGAAAATCTCCTCCGGTTGAATTTTCAACCAAGTTTTCGGTATGCTGTAGGAGCTGGCACCATAGCAGTTGCCCCAAAGATACTGCACATGGAATGGTCGTTTTTTCGCCAGCTTTTCCAATTGGCGCAGCATATGTTTGTTATACGTAAATACTTCTGCTCTCGGTTCTGCTTCATTTGAAGTTGATGACGGTGTCTCGTTCTTTCTTCGGCAGCTTCTCGGTTTGGGGTATTTTTTCTGACGATTTCATGTTGTTACCTCCTGCTATTGTAGATTCTTGATTTCATACATCTTTTCTTGATGTGATTGTATTATACTATCGTTGCGCAACTATATCAATAGACGGAATAACTATAATTGCGCAACGATATTTGTGCGTTTTTATCGTTGCGCAACGTTGCGATATGGAGTATAATACTGATACACTGGGGGAGGTGTGAATATATGGGGAAACCTAGTACAGCAGCCCAAAACCGTTATATTGCCAAGGCTTATGACCGCGTGAACCTGACACTCCCGAAGGGGCGAAAGGATGAAGTAAAAGCCCATGCAGAGCAGCGCGGCGAAAGCTTGAACGGATTTATTCAGCGTGCTATAAACGAAACCATGCAGCGGGACGACGCATCCTCTGGCGAAGGTGGTGACAACACTTGATTGATATTGAAGTATTGAGAAAGGCAAATACACCGGAGCGAATTATTATTACAGAACATGCACGGCAGCGTCTTGTTGAGCGTGGAATTACCGTTGATGACGTGATGACTTGCATTGATAAGGGTGAGATAATTAAACAATATGAGGATGATAAATCGTTTCCAAGTTGTTTGATTTTAGGTATGTCGTTGAATAATCGGTATCTTCATGTAGTTGTAAGTTACGATGATGTATATATTCACTTTACGGCATATTATCCAGATATACAGCAGTGGGAACCGGACTTTAAAACCAGAAAGGGGAGAAAACCATGAGATGTTCAGTATGTGGAGCATTGACAGAAAAAGGATATACCACAAGTGTGACGGATCTCGGGAACTGTCTTGTAATTGTTCGCAATGTGCCGTGCTATAAATGCACAGAATGCAATGAAATCGTTTATACGGGCGATGTTGTAAAGCAACTGGAAAAGATCATTAAAACGGCAAAACAGCTTGTGCAGGAAGTGGCAATTTTCGACTATTCGAAGGCAGCCTGACAAGCAAATGAAAAATGTTGAGCAGGCTCACTTCACTTCAATTATAGCGGCCTGCTCTTTATTATGTCGTTCAACGCTTGATGTCATAGTTCATATTCATCAGATCACGGATAGATTGTGCGTCATCGGTAATATTGGCGTCGCCGTGGATGGTATGCTTGAGCACGCTGCTCGCCACTGCGAAATTAATCATGTCCATTGCGCGGTAATTGTGTATGATGGCATAGATCAGGCCGCTGGCAAAGGCGTCGCCGCCGCCCACACGATCCAGAATGTGAAAAGTAAACAGCTTGCTCTCAAACGTATGGCCGTCATACCACATAAATGCCTTCAGGCTGTTTTCACTGCCGCTGTGTGCGTAACGTACATGGCGGGCAATGCACTTGAGATTGGGATAGCGTTCGATAAACTGTTGGAAGATTTCGTCCTGCTGTTCGTAGCTGGGCTGGAGTGGGACGCCATCCTTCCAGTCTCCTTTGCTGTGGTCGATTTCATCTTTCCAAAGGTGATACGGCTCAATGCCAAACAAAACGTCAACATAAGGCAGACATTCTGTGCAGTAATCGCGGGCTTCCTCCCAAGTCCACAGACGGCTGCGGAAGTTGCCGTCAAAGCTGACAGTCAGTCCCTTTGCCTTTGCTGTTTTGAGACATTCCATGATAAAAATGCGGCAGTTGGGGCTGAGGGCAGGTGTGATACCGCTCAAATGCAGCCAGTCAAACCCATCCAGCAGGGCATCCACATCAACGGTGGAAAAATCAAACTCTGTGATTGCACTGTGCTTGCGGTCATATGTGACCTTGGAGGCGCGAATGCCATAGCCGGTTTCAAGATAGTATGTACCCAGGCGGTGGGTCGGGGTCTGTTTAGGCGTCGACAGGATCACCGGTGTGCAATGGACATCGTTGGAGCGCAGCCAGCGCACCGCGCTTTTTCCTAGGCTATTGTTGGGCACAACGCTGAAAAATGTGCTGTCTACGCCGAGATTGGCCAGCGCAAGGGCGATGTTGGCTTCGCTGCCGCCATAGCTTGCTTCAAAGGTGGAAGCCATGCGGATTTTTTCGTAGTTTGGCGGAGTCAGACGAAGCATGATTTCGCCAAATGTAATAAATTTTTTGGAAGTGTCGTTATTGGTAAGTAAAGGATTAAAATGTTCCATATCCTGCCTCCTTGTCCCATCGGTGGAGCAACTCAATCAAGCCACATATTTATATGCGCTTACGCAGATAGTTTGCTGTGTTTGAATGTAACATAATATTAGTGTAACAGCAGATATTTTATTTTTCAATATAGGATTTTTAGGTTTTATTGCACGGTGTGCAGGTATTGCAATGATGCATGACCAATTCTAAAGAGCGAATTGCGCCGGAGGAGGCGATGATATCAAATCTGTGGCGGAATATCATATATGTAACTTAACGGATGAACGAGGTGGGAAGCCGTTCAAAATAGCAGAAAGCCCCTGACAGTTCCGGCTATCAGGGGCTGTTTTGTTGCTTGGTGGGATATCATTACAGCTTTTCCGCCCATTCCTTTTGTTTGAAGCCGACCAAAACGAAGTCCTCTCCGACAACGATTGGACGCTTGACCAGCATACCGTCGGATGCCAGCAGCGCGTACTGCTCCTCCTCCGGCATATCCGGCAGCTTTTTGGAAAGCTCCATAGAACGGTACAGCTGTCCGCTCGTGTTGAAAAAGCGCTTGAGCGGCAGACCGCTCTTCTGGTGCCATGCCTTCAATTCCTCTACGGTTGGGTTTTGCTCCTTGATATGGCGGGTTTCATACGGGATATGCAGGCTGTCAAGAAAAGCAGCGGCTTTTTTGCAGGTAGAGCATTTGGGATAGCAGACAAATAACATTGGGATCATCCTTCCTTTGGGTTCGATTGCAATTCGGTGGTATTGGGAAAAAATCGGATGCTTGGGCAGCGGGCTGCCGGCGATCAGCTGTTCCTTTTCCGGCTTTGTCAGATGCTTGAGCTGGTATTCCAGCCGGGAGGCCGTAGCGCGGTCGCCGGTACGCCAGACCGCTTCCATCTTTATTGGATGGCGGAGTGCAGTATATTTTGCGCCGCCATGCTTTTGTCCGGCGTGCTGGGCAAACCGCCGCGCCGGATCGGTCGTAATACCGGCGTACAGCGAACCGTCTTCACAGCGCAGAAGATAAGTAAAATACATATACACTCCTTTGTACAGCATAGAATGCAATCAGTATACCACAAATCATGGCGCAAGAACAGCGGGACTCGAAAAGTGGGCAGTCGATTTTTATTGGTTGACGATATTGTACAATTTTGTGACGCTATAATGAAAGAAATCACCTGCGTATAATGGTATACTTTCATCAAAGGAAGAAAGAAGAATGAAAAAGCACATTTGAGCATGTCACGCTTTGCGGGAAGAAAAGTGCGAAAAAACATGGGTTTACAGTGAAAACAGCTGTAAAACGGGAAGTTGTGCGTTAAAAAATGAAAAATGTCGTCAAAATAACGAAAATAACTTGTATAGACCTATCTGTATAGTGGAAAGTGCAAGTGATGAATGACGCGGCGGCAGAAACGCAGAAACAGGTGTTTTTGGGATAGGTATACCTTCTTGGAACGAATATCATCATATTATGGTATAGTTTGAGGTGGAAATACAATTGATGCATTTCGCGTAAAAGGCGAAAGAGGAAAGTGAGGATTTTATTATGAAAATGAGAAAATGGATGGCTATGCTTTTGGCAGGCGCAATGTGTGCAGGTATGCTGGCGGGATGTGGCTCGAAGACGTCGTCTGATTCAGCCGACAAGAGCATTACGCAGGCAAAAGCATATGAGGGTGAAATGACGTTTGTTATTTCCCATAAGGACGAATATTTGGGTGCATTGGATCAGGCGGCAAAGTCTGCGGCAGAGTCCTGCGGCGTCACACTGACTACCGTTGACTGTGCAGATGATATGGATAAGCAGATTGAATATGTCAAGGCGGCAGAGGTGGAAGGCGCCAATGCGATCATGGTCGTGCTGGCGGACGATACCCGTGCAGATGAGGTCATAGAGGCGGCTGGCGATATGAAGGTCGTTTTTGTCAACCGTATTCCGCAGGATACTTCTGTACTGGATGAAAGCCATGTTTATGTTGGCTCGGATGAAGACGTTTCCGGCACTTATCAGGGTGAAATGCTGGCGGAGCAGCTCAAAGCAGAGGGCAAGACGGAGATCAACTATATCATGCTCAAGGGTACAGAGGGGCTGATCCATACCACCAAGCGCTCGGAAAATGTGCTGAAGGCATTAACAGATGCGGGCATCAAGGCGAATGCCGTGACTGAGCCGGTAGACTGTGGCTATGACCGCGATACTGCAATGGATCAGATCGGTGTTATGATAGCGAATGGCGTTGACATGTCCAATGTAGATGCGATCATTGCGAACAACGATGCAATGGCACTGGGGGCGCTGGAGGCGCTCAAGCAGAGCAATATAGATACCAGCGCAATAAAGGTAGTTGGTATTGACGGCACCAATGCAGGTTTGCAGGCGATTTCTGACGGCTCTATGGCAGCGACTGTATTCCAGAACGCAGTCGGGCAGGGAACTGCAGGCGTACAGGCTGCAATCAATCTGGCGACTGGCGCTGAGCTGACAGCAGACATCAGCTATGAAGCGGATAAAGATAATGCTGCGATCATCTGGATCCCGTTTGAGAAAATCACAGCGGACAATGTAACTTCATACTATTGATAAGCAGGCGATTTGCGTCTTTTCTTACAATGCGGGCATACATCAGGCGGTGTATGCCCGCATTTTTGGCTTTTTGAAAAGATAGCCAGAATACTATGCAAAATAGATGATACATAATTATTGAATATTCTTTTGACAAAATGCATAATAAAATGCGGGATTAAAGTGGGAATGCAGTTGCAATTTGACCAATAGTATGCAATAATGAAATTGTATTAATGCGGAACATCACCGCAATACGGGAAAGTGAGGAAGTAAGTATGAAAATGAAAAAACTATTGGCGATGCTGATGGCTGGCGCGATGTGTGTCGGTATGTTGGCAGGCTGCGGTTCCACGACCGACAGCAAGGACGAGGGTACGGACACCAAGGGGAGCGCTGCTGGGACATCTGCCAGCAATTTTGACGGCAAGATCAGCTTTATCATCTCCAACAAGGATGAATTCCAAAGTGCGCTTGACCAGTCCGCAAAGGCTGCTGCACAGGCAAGAGGCATTGAGCTGACATCGGTTGACTGCGCGGCCGACCAGGACAGAGAGCTGGAGGCAGTGCAGGCAGCGGTTCAGAATGGCGCAGATGCGATCGTTATCATTTTGGCGGATGATACCCGTGCAGATGAGGTGATTGAAGCGGCTGGCGACCTGCCGGTCGTATTTGTAAACCGTACACCGCAGGATACCTCCGTGCTGGATGAGAAACATGTTTATGTCGGTTCGGATGAAAACGATTCCGGTGTCATGCAGGGCGAGCTGCTGGCAGAGGCGATGAAGGCTGACGACGAGGACACTGCAAATTACATTATGCTGCAGGGCACTGCCGGTCTGCTGCATACCACCAAGCGTTCAGAGGGTGTTCTGAATGCATTGAAAGAAGCCGGTATCACAGCAAATGCGGTTACAGAGCCGGTAGACTGCGGCTATGACCGTTCGGCGGCAATGGACGCTGTACTGTCGATGATCGCAAATGGACAGGATATGAGCAAGGTAAACGTTTTGATCGCCAACAACGATGCGATGGCATTGGGTGCGATCGAAGCGCTTAGACAGTCTGAGGTTGACATGGCTGGCATTAAGGTTGTCGGTGTCGACGGTACCAATGCGGGCTTGCAGGCAATTATCGACGGCACGATGACAGCGACCGTATTTCAGAACGCGACTGGCCAGGCAACGGCAAGCGTTCAGGCAGCGATCAATCTGGCAAGTGGCGCAGATGCTGATGAAAATATCTCCTATGAGATGAAGGATAACAACATTTGGATCCCGTTTGAGAAAATTACAGCGGACAATGTAGCGGATTATTACTGATCGTTCCGTATCAATCAACTGAAAACAGGCAGCTGATTTCAGGCGGGTCTGCATCGCAGGATGCAGACCCGTTTTTCGCTTGCAAAAAAAGAAACAATTGGGTATTTATGGAAAAATACAGGTGAAAAAAGCAGGAAATGCATATTTTAAAGCAGAAAATTTACTTGCATCGAAAATTTGCTGTGCCATAATGATATTGTTTGGAGTATAGCGAAATATGACGTATATTAGAAAGTGAGGAAGCATCATGAAAGTAAGAAAGGGAATGGCAGGTCTGCTTGTCGGCGCAATGTGTGCTGGAATGCTGGCTGGCTGCGGCAATCTCACTCCGATCAATGCAGTGAAGGACGATGCTGAGGAGAGTGTACAGGCATATACCGGCGACCTGATGCTCATCCTGCCGAAGAAGGACGAATATCTGAGCTATCTGGATCAGGCGGCAAAGGCTTATACCGAGGCAAGAGGCTGTACGCTGACCACAGTCGACTGCGCAGAGGATCAGGATAAAGAAATTGAATATGTAGAGGCCGCCGTTGCGGAGGATGCGAAGGTCATTATCATTGCACTGGCAGATAATAGCCGTGCGCAGGATGTGATTGATGCCGCTGGCGATGTACCGGTCGTTTTTGTAAACCGTGCACCGGCTGACCTGTCCCTGATGGATGAAACACATATTTATGTTGGTTCCAATGAAGATGAATCAGGTGCATATCAGGGCAAAGCGCTGGTTGAATATTTGGAATCCAAAGGCAAGGACAACATCAATTATCTGATGTTCAAGGGCACAGAGGGTCAGGATTCTACGACGAAGCGTACCGCAGGCGTATTGAAGGCGCTGGAGGATGCAGGCATTCAGGCGAATGCAGCTGCAGAGCCGGTTGACTGCGATTATGACCGCACCGCCGCGATGAGTGCAATGTCTGTTATGCTGGCAGACGATATGGATATGGATGATATCGATGTCATCATTTCCAACAACGATGCAATGGCGTTGGGCGCGATCGAAGCACTCAAACAGGGCGAGGTCGATATGGCTGATATTGCCATTGTCGGCGTTGACGGCACCAATGCCGGCTTAGAGGCGATCGCAAACGGTGAAATGCTGGCAACTGCATATCAGAATGCGATCGGACAGGCATCTGCGAGTGTTCAGGCTGCGATCAACCTTGCAGGTGGTACCGATGTCATGAATGGCATCAGCTTTGAGACGGATGAAGACAACAGCTCTGTCATTTGGGTCCCGTTTGAGCTTGTCGCTGCGGATAATGTAGAGGACTACCGCTGAGCGATTTCTACTTACAATTTTTGATACTAAAACCTTGGTGTGGATTTTTTAGCCGATTTTCAGCTCTTTTCGCCACGCAATTATTCCTGTTGGAGTAATTGCGTGGCTTTTTGTATTCCGGCAGAACGATCTGCATAACAGTACAGTTGGAGGTAATTATGAGTGAGACATTTATGAAGGAAAAGCCGGTTTTTCCATTGCTTGTGTCAATGGCACTGCCGATGGTCATTTCCATGCTGGTCAATTCGCTGTACAATATTGTGGACAGCTTTTTTGTGGCGAAGATCAGTGAAGACGCCATGACGGCACTGTCGCTGGTTTTTCCGGTGCAGAATTTGATCAACGCAATTGCCGTTGGCTTTGGCGTGGGCATCAACGCGGTGATCGCATTCCATCTGGGCGCGAAGGAGACGGAAACCGCGAGCCGGGCGGCGACACATGGCTTTCTGTTTGCCGCGATACATGGTATTGTCATTACCATTGTCAGCATCGCGGTTATGCCTGCTTTTCTGCGGATGTTTACCCAGTCGGAAGCGGTGCTTCAGCTGGGGCTGCGGTATTCACGCATTGCATTTTCCTTTTCGCTGATCATCATGCTGGGGATCGCGTTTGAAAAAGTATTCCAGTCTGTCGGCATGATGAAAACGAGCATGATCGGTATGATGTGCGGATGCGTTGTCAATATTGTTTTAGACCCGCTGCTCATTTTTGGCATTGGATTTTTCCCGGAAATGGGAATCGACGGCGCGGCCATTGCCACAGGGATCGGGCAGGTGGCTGCTCTGGGCTTTTATCTGGCGGCGTATCTCACCAGACCGTTTCCAGTGCAAATGAGCCGGAAATATTGCGCGCTGGACAAAAAGCTGGACCTGCGGCTGTATGCCATCGGGATACCGGCGACGCTGAATATGGCGCTGCCTTCGCTGCTGATCTCCTGCCTGAAT
This sequence comes from Eubacteriales bacterium, assembly GCA_030540435.1. Taxonomy (GTDB): domain Bacteria; phylum Bacillota; class Clostridia; order Oscillospirales; family Butyricicoccaceae; genus Butyricicoccus_A. The sequence goes on along the minus strand of JAUNWG010000025.1, from coordinate 3,611 downwards.
GCGCTGCTTTCGCTGTATGGGCAGAGCTTTGTTGTGATTTTGGGCGTCTATTACAAATTGCAGACCTTTTTGTATATGCCGGCCAATGGCATTGTACAGGGGATGCGCCCGGTCATTGGATATAACTTTGGCGCGCAGGAACACCAGAGGGTCAGGAAGATTTATCGAATCACGCTGGCGATGTGCGGCGTTATCATGGCGCTGGGGACGGCGGTGTGCTTGATTGCTTCCGGGCAGTTGATCGGTCTGTTTGCAGACAATCCGCAGACGATTGCCGACGGGCAAATCGCGCTGCGCATCATCAGCGCCGGATTCCTTGTTTCTGCGGTTTCTGTGACTTCCTGCGGCGCTCTGGAGGGGCTTGGCAAGGGCGTGCAGTCGCTGGTCATTTCGCTGTGCCGGTATGTGGTCATCATCATTCCGGTCGCGTTTGTGTTGTGCCGGATATGGGGACCAGTCGGCGTCTGGAATGCGTTCTGGGTCGCGGAGGCGGTGACTGCTGGGATTGCTGTGCTTGTGTATCGAAGGGCTGTAAAGGGGTGACATTCCGCGCGGTGTTCAGTAATATACTGTGCTGCGTTTGGAGATAAAATGCAGGTATCGTTGTTGCCGCGAATGACGAGAGGGAACCGGCGTCGGTTCCCTCTCGTCGCTCTCCTTCGACGCCAAAGAACCTATGGTTCTCTGGACTCTCCTCTGTGCGGCCGCGCACGTCGCTGATGAAACCAAAAGCGCCGCGCGCGGCATGTACCTGAGATAGCTGAGATTTCATATAAGCGACGGCACTAGTTTCACCTTGGCGCACAACATTTACCGTTTCTGCCCTTAGCCTCCTTTTGAAAGCCGCGGTATGCCAGTGGCATACCCTGCGAAGCAGAAGCGGGAGTGGTACGGCGTAGCCATGACTGAGGATTGTAGCAATGTCAGTGCCTTAGATTCGGCTTGTTCAGAGCCGCCTTTTCCGTTTCCGCACTGCGAACGGCAAGTCCATAATGACCATCACGCAGAAGATGGTAACAGCGAACAGGAACAGATACCCCACAAGGCTGCCGCCTGCCAGCTCGGACAGGAAAACCAGGGGGGAACCTGCGGAGGGAAGCTGTAGGAACATATAATTCGCATGGAAACGACGGTCAAACCACATGACCGGCGGGACAACGATGCACAAAAACAGCACCGGCTTCCAGACGGCAGACAGGCGTGGGCGGATTTCCCCCGAAGCGGTTTGCAGGGTAATATAAAGCACGATTAGCCCGTGTGCCGCAAAGCTGTGCAGCGATACGAAACTGAAAAACGGATACATTGCCCAGTCGGGGAACAACAGCGCTGCCCATGCGCCCGGCAGGCAAAGGGAATATAAAACCTGACCGAGCCAGTCTGGTTTCCACAGGCTGTGGACAGCGCACAGGAAAACTGCCATGCCGCACAGGTGCAGCGGCAGCTCATATAGGTTCATGCCGCCCATGAAATGATAGACGACAGTCCGCAGGATCTCCATCAGCAGGATCGTGATGCCGATAGCATGGGAAATATGCTGTCGGGGTACTTGTCCTGTCCTGCGGTATGCAATAGAACAGAAAATACACGATAAAATAATGACAGCCAGCGCTGCTATATGCGGCAGGGAGTATAACGAAAACCCAACGCCTTGCGGCAGCGCTGTTTCATATGCAAAAAACATGATCCACCTTCCTGAAAGCAAAACATCCGCCTTGTAGACCAGGGCGGATGTTGGTATTTATTCGGCGTTTTTGTCGATATGTTCCTCAGATTGCTCTGTTGTTTGTTCGTCTTTATGCGAATGGAACGACCACGGGTGCGCATCGCCCATTTTGCGGCGGGTGCGGTGGTAGACAATGGAGACCCAAACAGTTGCAATATTGGTAATGAGGAAGGATACCAGCAGTGTGAGAATAGCGCCGCTTAATCCGCCGACTTCCTCCAACTGTGAAAATACCGTCGGCGCAGCCTGCACGATGGAAAAAACAGAAATGATAAAAAAGCCGACAGGCATGACCAGACCGGGGATGCGGTTGGGCTTGCGCGCGAGCATGCGCTCAAAAAACCACAGGCAGAATGCGATGATGGCAAGTACGAGTATGGTAATTGCAAGTGGTATGATAGTCAAAATGATGTCCTCCTATCAATAATTATGATTCTGCGAAGCACATAAAATACATGCCGGTTTCATGCTATGCCTGTGCGGACAGGTCGAGCATTTTTAAAATGATCGTGGCAGAGGTGCGAGCTGCTTCCTCAATAAAATTGTCATAGGTTTCATCTGCGGCGTCATCTGCGGCATCCGACATGGTGCGGATGACCAGATACGGCTTTTCATACATGTATGCGGCATGTCCGATGGCGGCGCCCTCCATTTCTACGCAGGCGGGCGCAAAGCGTTCGTTGATGGACTGTTTTGTCTCAGTGTCGCTGACAAATCGGTCGCCCGAAACAATACGCCCGTGGCGGTAGCGTCCTGCCATTTCAGGCAGTTCCGCGCAGGCGCGGTCACATAAGTCGGCAAGCACCTGATCTGCCGGGAAAAAGTCGTGCTTCGGATAATATTTGAGCATGACTGGGTCTTGGTCATGGAAGCCGACTTCGCTGCTGATTACCACATCCAGAATGTGCAGACCGTGTCCCATTGCACCGGCGATACCGATGTTAACAATGCAGTCGGCGCCGAATTTATCAATAGCGGCAGCGGCGCAGACAGCAGCGTTTACTTTGCCGACACCACAGCAGACAAGGACAATTTGCTGCCCATGCACCATGCCCTCGTAATACACTGTGCCAAACAGTGCAGTCTCGGCTGTGATCGTCATTTCTTTGCGGATTAACTCAATTTCGGCGTCCAGCGCGCCGAGGATTCCCCATTTCATCGTCTATTGTTTCCTTTCTGTATTAGATAAATTCCTATCTTCTTATTATAAAAAGGAGGGTTGCATTCGTCAATGCAAATCCGTATAATCGTATTCAGAAAGAAATGACAGACAAGGAGTAGGAAGAATGAAACGTATTGCGAGCTTTTGCATCAATCACGATACTTTGACGGAAGGCATGTACACTTCGCGTGTTGACGGCGATGTCATTACCTATGATATCCGTATGGTAAAGCCGAATCACGGTATCTATCTTGACCCCGCGGCGGCGCATACCTTTGAGCATTTATTTGCAACTTATGTGCGCAACACAGCGTACAGTGATGAGATCGTATATGTCGGCCCGATGGGCTGCCGCACCGGCTTTTATTTCTTGGTGCGCGACAGTATGACGCAGGAAACTGCCATTGCGCTGGTACAACAGACAATGGATTTTGTCTGTGCGTTTGAGGGAACCATCCCCGGCTCTGCCAAGGAGGAGTGCGGCAATTATCTGTCGCATGACCTGGAGGGCGCAAAGCGCATCGCGGAGAAGATGCAGGCGGTATTGCAAAACTGGACGCCGGCGCAGCTGGTTTACCCGGAATAATAGCAGGACAAAAGGGAGGCCGCATTGGCGGCTTCCTGCCTGCTTTTGCGTACGTAACAAAAAGTTCAAATAAATTTAAAATTATTGTTGACAAGCGGGGAAAAACGTGGTATTCTATCAAAGCACTCGGCAAACGGGCA
>JAUNWG010000114.1 GCA_030540435.1 Eubacteriales bacterium | reverse complement strand
CTTGTTCCCGTCATCGTCGTACTCGAATTCCGTGGTGTTCCCTTCGCGGTCAGTACGGCTTGTTACCTGATTCAATTCATTGTAGGTAACATACTGGATACCGCTGGCATCCTTCGAGGCTGTGATACGTCCGAGTTCATCGTACCAAATCTCACACAGATAGCCATCTGTGCCGGTGCAGATATTGTGTCTGGCATCGAAGTCGTAGCTGAAATCGAAGGTGCCGATATTTGCGGCGTACTGATGGATGACATGCCCACCTTCATCGTAAGTATTCTCCACATAGATCTGGCCCTCAAAATTCTCCACCGAATCAAGGTAGCCATTTTCATCATAAGAGAAGCGAAGGCTGTCTGCATCGGGGTTTTCCACAGCTACTAGATAATCGCCATCGTAGGACAAATTAATGCTGCGGCCTGTGCTGTCAGTCACTCTGGTTACATTATCGCCGCTGTAGGACAGAGTAAAGCTGCCCGCATCATTGCTGACCTCCGTCAGCTTGTCTCCGGAATACTCACAGGTAATAACACTGCCGTCAGCCTCTTCAATACTGGCCAGCTTTCCCGTGTTGTCAAATTCCCAGGTCTTGCAGGTCTGATTGTTGTACAACGCGTAACCAGACGCTGTTTTCACCAGTGAGTAATCACCAGAAGAATAATAACTTCCGTCAAAATCCAGCGTAAAGTTCAACCGGACGCCTTTGGGCAAAACAGCAGTGGCATACAAATCATGAAATTCCAACTCTGCGCTGTAGTCTGTACTCCAGCCGTATCCGAAGCCATGATTAAATGCAGCGTCCCTGGACTCATAGCAGCGGGTAAACGGCAAATTGTGGTCGCCGTACAGCGAGAAATCCGTATATTCCCACTTGAAGCTGCCGGTCAGCAAATTAACAGGTTCCGCCGGGCAGGCCAGCTCATCTGCAATTTTCAAAAGCGCCTCATAGCTGTTAATGTTCTGGAAGGTATCGTTGATATCTTCACCAACTACAACCTCAAAAGCAAGGAAACTGTTATATGGAGCAGTTGCGGGATTGGTGGGCTGCATAACAATGACGTAGCGCCCAGGCTCATAGTTTGGTTTGAATACACGCCCATCCAGCTCAACATAGCCATCCCACAAGAAAATGTTCTGGATTGTCTCTCCCATATCGGTGCCAGCCGCTTTGGCGGGGGCCCGCATAGATCGAGAGGACTGTTTTCCAATCAATACAGCCGCTTCATCTTCAAGTTCAACGATTTCTTCAGAGACAACCTGTTCGACTTCTTCTGGTGTCTCCTCGGTAGTTTCCTCTGGCAGGATATCCTCAAAATTAGAATCGCTGGGTTCTGCCGGAACGGTTTCTTCCTCTTCTGTTACAAATTCATCAGAAATCTCCTGATCTTCGAGTGCTGTTTCTACGGCTACAACATCAAATTCAGCAGCCGCATTGACTCCCGCATTCGTATCATTCGTAGAAGTCTCCGCACTTGTTACATCGTCAGGCGCATTATCAACAGTATCAGAATCGGTGAGTTCTAAGCTTTCTGTGCCTTCAGGAATGCTGCCTGAGTCAGCAGCAGATTCATCATCTATGTATGTGCTTTCAACTGGTTGGGTGATATCACTAATAGGAAGGTCGTTTTCATCCTGAATCAATTCCTGAGACTCAGCAATGTCTTCGACGGTAGCCAAGGTCTCTGCGTAAGATGCTGCAGAAATATTACCTTCAGCTGCATCCTTCTCGGCTTTGTAATGGGCATAGCTTTCACCCTCAAAACCAAATGCGTAAATGTCCTTTGCGGTCGTGCAGCCGGAACGATCACCAGCCTCCCGGTCAATGGCGTTCCATACGATCTTATTCCAGTCCTCCTCGTCGATTCGCTGATATTCGACGAAGTCGGCATTTTCATCGACTGGCATCACGTTATCAGTCACACGGACACCGTTCAGATAGCCGATGAAGTTGCCCAGAAATTCTTCATTAACACTCGCACCGTAATCAGGCGGCGAATCCGGATTGATATTGGGCCGCAACTTCAAAGGATTATCCTTGCTCCAGTTCTGAGGTTTCTCTCCTTCTTCCGGACGTTTCTCAATGCCATTCTTCATGCTGTAGAGTTTTAAACTAACATCCTGAGAATAGGAAATTACATAATCCAATTTGACCCAGGTGTCATTCAAAGCGAATGCAAGGTCATGTTCAAAATCGTTACGTTTAGTAGAATAATCGTAATTAGCAATCGGTGTGCCGTTGCGCAGCACCATCATGTGCATGTTCTTGAACTTGATCAGTTCCGCATCCTCCGCCAGAGCGACGGTCGGAAGCAGCGTGAACATGAGTGCCAATGTCAGGAACAGCGAAAGGAATCGTTTACCGAATTGTCTTGTTCGTGAATTCATGTATTTCCCTCCAATATCTCTGATTGCCTAGATGTGTACTTGTCCATTATCTTGCGAAGGAGTGTTGCGCGTCAGCGTACAGAAAACTTGTTTTTGATGATTCCAAATATCAGCATTACAGATAACATTGCATCCGCTACCACAAGTATCACAGCGATGTCCCAGGACAAAATAAATGCCAGCACAAACAGGATGATATGTACCACCAAGATGCACTGAGTACGCTTTCGGAATACCTTGTGTTCTACTTCATCCAGCGGTTTTGCGGAGCTGTCTACAGGAGCTGCAGAAGCCACGATACCGCAAGCCGCAAAGAACAGTACGGGCAAAATTATTGTAGTCCACATTGTTCGACCTATGCGTATGAATGCCAAACCCGCCCCAAATACTAGTGTAGACAGTCCATAGCAACGCAGTTCAGATTTAGCGTGGAGTCCACCGGCAAATCTTCGCAGCGGAATGTAGGCAATTAGAAATGCAATACATTCTTTAAGCATTCCGCACATTATCCCAATGCAAATCTCTGTGACTAGATTGAGGGTCGCAAAGCAAAACTGACGGATTCCATATTCATAAAGGCCGCGGTCTTCTTCCTTTATGATTCTGCTCTCAATCAAAGAATCTGCGATTCTTGCTGAAAGTCCCGGCATCAGAACTTACGGAGCTTGTTGGCGTTCTTGGGCAGCTCATCCTGATAGCCCACCCAGGTACATGTAGTATTGACACTCACGGTAGTCACCATCAGGGCCAGGGCTGCCAGCATGGGACCAAACTTCAGCATCAGTTTCTTTCCTTTTTTCATCGTGTCTTCCTCCTAATGTGTTGGTTTTGGAGCAGGCTTGCTCCTTGTTTTGCATTTTATCAGCTATTCTCGCCATTTTATCCCAACCGGCGAAATCAGATGCTTTCGAGGTGAAATTCGATATCAGTGTCAAAAAAGCACCGCCGTTCCCATTGGGAACGGCGGTGCTCTGCCGGCTTTCTTATGTAAGATAAAGCATGATGTCGACGGTAAACTTTCCTCCTGTATCGTCCGTCTCGACCATTCCATGGTATTTTTCTACGACCCGGATGATGCTCTGCCATCCAAGACCATGCAGCTGTTTATCCTCTTTCTGGGTAATATAGACCTCACGTCCATTCAGCTCCGCTTTTTGCGTCTCGCCCTCGTAGCTGTTGCTGATATGAAAGTACAGTATCCCCCGGTCCATCCATATGCGGACCTCCAGTTCCTTTTTCTGACTGTTTGCCAGCGCCTCATTTGCGTTATCCAATAAATTCCCCAGAAGTTCACTGACGTCGAACGGCTCTATCGCCAGACATTCAGGGATCGTCACTTCCACTGCCGGCTTTACGCCAAGAGTCTCTGCCACACTGAGTTTATAATTCAAGATGCTGTCAAGCGCGGGGTTCCCGGTGTCTGCATAGCTTCCTCTGGATATATCATTGGCAAACACCTCCAGGTATCGCATTGCCTCGCCGTATTCTTCCTGTCCTATCAGTCGCTGCAGCGCACTGGCGTGATTCCGCATATCATGACGCAGAAGGCGGGCCGTCTCGTCTGTTTTCTGTATCAGTTCGATCTCATGGGCATACGCTTCATTCTGCTGTTGAAGCATTTTCTGCTCATAGCTTGAAACATAGTATTTTCCCAGCAGTTCATACAGGCGGAACGCAAGGACATTCATTGCGATCAAGATCGTCACGATCACCAGGTTCAGTCCCGCCTGATATCCTCCGCCCCCATAGACCAGCATCGTGATCACAATGCTTCCTACAGGCAAAACAATAATTGCGAGCCAGTATTCTACCCGCAGTCCATCTTCTTTCTTTCCGGGGCCGGCCAACCTGTACATCTGCTCTACCGAAAACAGGCACATATTTGCCATCATATTGACAACGGTCCCAATATTCTCTTTGAAGTCAATACTCCATAGCTGAAGGATGCTCAGTGATATGCTCTCCAGCAGCATGGAAGCCGCGCATAAAAACAACGCTCGAAGTATCTTCGTTCCCGGTCTGCCGGAATATATAAACGTCAACGCCACCAACGGTCCGACCGATGTCACCAGATTGAGGTATGGGTTTCCATCAGCCAAAAACGCAAAGCTGTTTACGGCATAGAATCCGGCGAAGGCCAGAAACTCCATTTCCCGCCCCGCACGGCTTTCCCCAAAGAATATGCGGTACGCCAGAAAAAACAGATAGATATGAAATACGTTTACGATCAGGTACGCGAGTGTGTTCGATAAGTTCATCTCCTATGATCCCTCCTGTCAGCCGTCAATTTCATGATCCGTTCCTGTACTTTTTTGCGATAGGGGAAACTGATAGGGATCTCCGTACCGTCGTCTAACCGCATCTGCTGGTATCCTACCCTTTGGACATACTCGTAATTGATGATGAAGGATTGATGCACCTGCATAAAGTTTTCTGGCAAGCCCGTTTCAGTATTAATTTCACCTAACTGCCCGGACATGATCAGATCCTCTCCGGCGGTGTGGATCACAACATTCTTATTCCTGCTTTCAAAATACCGTATCTCGCCATACGGCACCCTGTACAACTGCTTTTTGTGCTTAAATTCAAAAAACGGAGCCGCCCGCTCTGCGAGTGACACCGCCAATTTGACACACTCAACCACTTTCTCGTCAGAGAAGGGCTTTGTTAAAAAATTCAAGGGTCTGAGGTCGAACAGTTGCATCGCATACCGCTCTTTTCCGGAAATATAAAGCAACTGTGCGTATTCCTGTCCCAGTTCATTCCGCAGCTTCTGACCGACTTCCACCCCATTGATGCAAGGGAGCTCTATGTCCAGAATATACAGGTCAAATGGCATCCCGCGCCGCACCGTTTCACACAATGTCTCTCCTTCATAATATGTTGTGATCTCCAGTTTCGGAAGGCCGGAAGCACGATCCAATATTTCCGCCAGTACGGTGCATACGTCAGGCTCATCATCGCAAATCGCCACCCGATACATCTTCTTCACCTCCGCGTTTTTTGTCAGATGTTCTCATACAAGGGGAGACTCTTCTTTTACAACGCGGTAATGTCGCTTCCGAAGAGTATCCAGCATCCCTGTTAAAGTATCTGTTAAAAACCGCAGTTCCTCCGTCGTGCAATCCTTTGTCAGACGGATCAGTTCATTTTCATAAGTCTTCCGCTCAGCGTCCAGGCTGTCACAGGTCAGGGCATCTAAAGTGACTCCAAGCTCGTTGGCAATATTGATAAGCGCATCGATGCTTGGTTTTGATACACCGCATTCCATATGCGAGATATTGGACTTTTCCAGGCCGACCCGCTCAGCAAGCTTTGCTTGCGTGAGTTTTCGCTGCTTACGCAATTTTTGTATCCGTTTACCCATCGCTGCATAGTCGGTCCCCATACCCTCACCCCTTTCTTTATTCTCACTATTATTGTAATTCTTTTTAGGATTACATAAAATGCACACAAAATCTTTT
>JAUNWG010000113.1 GCA_030540435.1 Eubacteriales bacterium | reverse complement strand
TATGTGTAGACAGCGACGGATGCGCCATGGATACCATGGATATCAAGCATATGCGATGCTTCGGCCCGCACATGGTTACGGAATGGGAGTTGGAACAATGGCGCAGCGAGATACTGGCGCGCTGGAATGAAATCAACCTGTATACAATGACCCGCGGCGTCAACCGGTTTCGAGCACTGGCAATGATACTCGGGGAAGTTCGAGAAAACTATTGTGAAATTGAGGATCTGGAAAGTCTGGAACAATGGACACAGACCAGTCCGGAATTGACCAACGATGCGCTGGAGCGGGCGATCGCACAGAGCGAAAGCATCTGTTTGCAAAAGGCGCTCTCCTGGAGTGATGCCGTCGACAAATCAGTCGCACAATTGACACAGGACGAAAAGCGTCCGTTTGAAGGAGTCCGCCGGGCATTGGCACGTGCGCATCGCTATGCAGATATTGCGATCGTCTCCAATGCAAATCTGGGGATAGTATTGGATGAATGGGATCTGTACGGCCTGCTGGAGCATACTGATATCGTTTTGGCGCAGGATTCCGGCAGCAAGGCACATTGTATTGATGCGCTTGTGAAAATGGGCTACGCGAAAAAACATGTGCTGATGTGTGGCGACGCACCGGACGATCTGGATGCAGCACGAGAGAACGGTGTGCTGTTTTATCCCATTTTGGTAAACCATGAAAATGAAAGCTGGGCAGAATTTATATCCGAAGGCTTTGAACGTCTGCTGAACGGAAACTATGCCGGAGAATATCAGCAGGACAAAATAGATAAATTTTTGAAGAATCTCGGTGGATGACCACCGGAGGTTACAGATATGGAATTGAGACGGAGAAGGAGGATTTTTTATGCAGATGACATTCCGTTGGTACGGCGCGGGCAATGACAGCATCACGCCGGAGATGATTAAGCAGATTCCGGGTGTTACCGGACTGGTTTGGGCGCTGCACGATAAGCAGGCCGGTGAGGTCTGGGAAGTCGAAGAAATTGAGGAAGTACGCAAACAGATTGAGGGCGCAGGCTTTAATATGGACGTTGTCGAGAGCGTCAATGTGCACGACGACATCAAGATCGGCCTGCCGACCCGTGACAAGTATATTGAAAACTATAAGCAGACGCTGCGTAATCTGGCAAAATTCGGTGTCAAGGTCGTCACGTACAACTTCATGCCGATCTTTGACTGGACACGTACCGACCTGTTTCATCCGATGGAGGATGGTTCTACCGCCCTGTACTATGAAAAGTCCAAGATTCAAGAGGATTACAAGGAAATGGCGGATTACATCCTTTCCAACCTGCACGGCATGACCTTCCCGGGCTGGGAGCCGGAGCGTATGGCAAAGCTGGATGAGCTGTTCGAGGCATACAAGCCGGTCACCAAGGAAAAGCTGTGGGAAAACCTGAAATACTTCCTTGAGGCAATTATGCCGACCTGCCATGAGACGGGTATCAAAATGGCGATCCATCAGGACGACCCACCCTGGGATATCTTTGGTTTGCCGCGCCTGCTGGTGGATAAGGAATCCATCGGACGATTCCTGAACATGGTGGATGATGAATACAACTGTCTGTGCCTGTGCTCCGGATCGCTGGGTGCAAACCCGGAGAATGATGTGGCGGACATCGTCCGCACCTACTGTGACCGCATTGCATTTGCGCATATTCGCAACGTCAAGCACTTTGACAATGGCGATTTTACCGAAGCATCGCATCGTGACTGCGATGGCGACGTCGGTATTTTGAATATCATGAAGGCATATCACGACTGCGGTTACAAGGGCTATGTCCGTCCGGATCATGGCCGTCATATTTGGGGTGAGCAGTGCCGACCGGGCTATGGCCTGTATGACCGCGCACTGGGTATTATGTACCTGTGGGGCTGCTGGGATATGCTGGAAAAGACCGAAGGAAAGGTTGATGCCTAATGCGTGATTTCATGGATCAGGATTTCCTTCTGTCTACGGATACGGCAAAATGGCTCTATCACGAAGTTGCAGAACAGCTGCCGATCATCGATTATCACTGCCACATCAATCCGCAGGAAATTGCGGAAGATCGCAAATTCGACAATATTTCGCAGGTCTGGCTGGGCGGCGACCACTATAAATGGCGTGTGATGCGTGCCAGCGGCGCGACAGAGGACAAAGTTACCGGCGACGCTTCCGACCGCGAGAAGTTCCGCGCGTTTGCGGCAGTGATGCCGCAGCTCATCAGCAATCCGCTGTATCACTGGAGCCACTTGGAGCTGCAGCGTGGCTTTGGGATTACCGAGCCGCTGACACCGGACAATGCGGATGAAATCTATGACCGCTGTAACGAGATACTGAAAGGGTATTCCGCCCGTCAGCTGATGGAAAAGTTCCATGTCAAGGCGATCTGCACGACAGACGATCCGATTGACGATCTGCACTGGCATGACCAGATCGCAGCAGATACAACCTTTTCCATCAAGGTGCTTCCGGCATTCCGCCCGGACAAGGCGGTCAATATCGAAAAGCCCGGCTTTGATGCGTATATCCGAAAGCTGTCCGAAGTCGTCGGGTGCGAGCTGACAAGCGCCAAGGATGTTGCAGCAGCACTGTGCGAACGTATTGATTATTTTGACGCACATGGCTGCCTGTGTGCAGATCATGGTTTGGATTATTGTATGTATGCAGAGCCAAATTCGGTGCTTGCAGATGACGCCTTTGTCCAGGCGATGAACGGCAGACGTCCGACCAAGGCCGCAGCGGATGCCTACAAGACTTTTATAACAATTGCCTGCGCAAAGAAATACACCGAGAAAAACTGGGTCATGCAGATCCACTTTGGTTGTCTGCGCGACAACAACAAACCACAGTTTGCCAAGCTCGGACCGGACACCGGTTATGACGCAGTGAACAGCCAATCCGGTGTGGAAAATGTCGCACCGCTGCTCAATGCGTTTGCCGAACATGGCGGCCTGCCGAAGGTGATCCTGTATTCGCTCAACCCGGCGGACAACACGGCAATTGCAACCACAATGGCCTGCTTCCAGGGCGGCGGAGTTGCCGGCAAGATACAGCAGGGAAGTGCATGGTGGTTCAACGACAACCGGCCCGGTATGCGCCAACAGCTGACCGATCTGGCGTCGAACGGCGTTTTGGGACGCTTTGTCGGGATGCTGACCGACTCCCGTTCGTTCCTCAGCTACACACGGCATGAGTATTTCCGCCGTGTTCTGTGTGAGCTGATCGGCGAATGGGTGGAAAGCGGTCAATATCCAAATGATGAAAAACAGCTGAAGAAGCTGGTAGCAGATCTGTGCTACAACAACACAAAGGAATATTTTCGTTTCGATATATGAGAACGAGGAAAGGATGAGATGCAAATGAAACTGTCATTACAATCCATTCAGAATAAAGAGGCGTGGAAGGGTTACCACCTGCCGGAGTATGATCCGGCAGAGATCGCCGCAAACACAAAGAAAAAGCCGCAGTGGCTGCACTTTGGTTCCGGTAATATTTTCCGTATTTTTCCGGCGGCGCTGTGCCAGCGCCTGATTGAGAAAGGTTTGATGGATACCGGCATTGTCTGCTGTGAGAGTTATGACGACGAAGTTATTACGAAATGCTTCCGTCCATATGACAACCTGACCATTGCAGTCACGCTGAATGCAGATGGCAAGCTGGATAAGGAAGTCATCGGTTCGATGGCGGACAGCCTGACCATGTTGTATGACGGCGACAAAATCGCGGAAATCTTCAAGCAGCCGTCGCTGCAGATGGTATCGTTTACTATCACAGAGAAGGGCTACAGCCTGCGCAATGCAAAGCATGAGCTGGTTCCGGCTGTTGTCGAGGACATGGCAAATGGTCCGGAGGGCTGCAAGTCCTTTATGGCACAGCTCGCTGCAATGTGTCTCGGCAGAAAGCATGCCTGCGGTGCACCACTTGCATTGGTCAGCATGGACAACTGCTCGCACAACGGCGAAAAGCTGCAGATGGCGGTCATGGAAATCGCCAAGGCATGGCTGGATAACGGAAAGATTACCGCGGAGGACTATGCGTATCTGGAAAATGATATTGCGTTCCCGTGGAGCATGATCGACAAGATCACCCCGCGTCCGCATCCGGTCGTTGAAAAGCAGTTGATCGAAGATGGTCTGGAGGATATCAGCCCGTTTACGACGACAAAGCATACCTATACGGCTCCATTTGTCAATGCAGAAAAGACACAGTATCTAGTTATTGAGGACAAATTCCCGAACGGCAGACCGCCGCTGGAGGAAGCAGGCGTTATCATCACAACGCGCGACACCGTAAATAAGGTTGAGAAGATGAAGGTCTGCACCTGCCTGAACCCGCTGCATACATGTTTGGCTGTTTATGGCTGTGTGCTGGGTTACACTTCTATTGCAGCGGAAATGAAGGATCCGGAGCTGAACAGCTTTATCGATAAGATGAGCCATGAGGAAGGCATGCCGTTTGTGGTTGACCCGGGTGTTATTGATCCGGAGCAGTTCCTGCATGAAGTATTGACGGTACGTTTCCCGAATCCATTTATGCCGGATACGCCGCAGCGCATTGCGACCGATACCTCTCAGAAGCTGTCGATCCGCTTTGGCGAGACCATCAAGGCATACATCGCTTCGCCGGATCACGATGCTTCCGCGCTGAAGCTGATCCCACTGGTTCTGGCAGGATGGCTGCGCTACTTGATCGGTGTGGACGACGAGGGCAATGCATTTGAGATCAGCCCGGACCCGCTGCTTCCGGCTATGAAGGAAAAGCTGGCAGGCATGACACTGGGCGGCGAGATCGATGCAGAGCAGCTGCGTCCGATCCTGTCCGACGCTTCAATCTTTGCAGTAGACCTGTATGAATGCGGTCTGGCACAAAAGGTTATCGGCTATTTTAAGGAACTGATGGCAGGCCCGGGCGCTGTCCGCGCAACGCTCAAGAAGTATGTTCACTGATTCGGAGAAGGAGATACAATATGAATGAAATGAATCAGGCAATTTCCAATATTGGTGTTGTACCTGTAATCAAGTTAAATAATCCCATCCGCGATGCAGCGCCGCTGGCAAAGGCGCTGTGCGCAGGCGATGTTCCGGTGGCAGAGATCACCTTCCGTGCGGCAGGCGCACCGATTGCCATTAAGGAAATGAAGGAGATTTGTCCGGAAATGATCGTCGGCGCCGGTACAGTTACCACGATCGAGCAGGTCGATGAAGCAATTGCGGCTGGTGCACAGTTTATCGTTACGCCGGGCTTTGATGGTGAAATTGTAGATTACTGCCTGAAAAAGGGCATTGCCGTTTATCCGGGCTGCACCACCCCGACAGACTATCATCAGGCGCTCAAGCGTGGTCTGGAAGTGCTCAAGTTCTTCCCGGCAGAGCAGTCCGGCGGCCTGGCAAAGATCAAGGCAATGAGCGCACCGTTCCCGATGTTTAAGGTCATGCCGACCGGCGGCATATCCCTCAAAAACCTCAAGGAATACATTTCCAGCCCGGTTATCGCAGCCTGCGGCGGCTCTTACATGGTCACCGCGGACCTGATCGACAACCAGAAATGGGATGAGATCACAGAGCTGTGCAAAAAGTCCCGCGAAATCGTAAAGGAGGCGCGCGCATAATGGCAAAAGTTGTTACATTCGGCGAGATCATGCTTCGCCTTGCTCCAAATGGATATTATCGTTTCTTCCAGAATGACCAGATGCAGGCTACCTTTGGCGGTGGCGAAGCAAATGTAGCGGTTTCGCTGGCAAATTACGGCGTCGATACCGCATTTGTCACCAAGCTGCCGTCCCATGCAATTGGTCAGGCTGCTGTCAATTCCCTGCGTGCCCGCGGCGTCGACACCTCGATGATCGTGCGCGGCGGTGACCGCGTTGGTATCTACTATCTCGAAAAGGGTGCATCCCAGCGTGGCTCTGTATGCATCTATGACCGTGCCCACTCTTCTATTCAGGAAGCCTCTGCGTCCGATTTTGACTGGAACACAATTTTTTCGGACGCAGAGTGGTTCCATTTTACCGGTATCACGCCGGCGCTCGGCCCGAATGTCGTGGAAATCTGCCGCGAAGCATGCAAGGCAGCAAAGGCAAAGGGCGTCAAGATTTCCTGTGACCTGAACTACCGCGGCAAGCTGTGGAC
>JAUNWG010000112.1 GCA_030540435.1 Eubacteriales bacterium | reverse complement strand
GATCTGACAGAGCAGACGCTGGCGCATATGATGGAAAATATCAATCAAAAAATATGGCACAGAATGGAGGAATAAATTTGAAAAACAATGAAATCCCGCCTATGCAAAAAACAGGGATATTTATTACCTTGATCATCTCGACCTTTGTTACAGCAATGTCTACTACAGTTACAGCAAATATGATCCCAAACTTTACCGAATATTTTGATGTATCTGCCAACCTTGCGCAATGGCTGACAAGCGGCGCAACATTGATTTCGGGAATCATTATCCCTGTTACAGCGTTTTTGCTCAAGAAGGTGCCGAACAGAATATATTTCTTTGTGACAATGCTGGCTTACACGTTGGGTTCCCTGTCTACCTTTTTGGCGCAGGCTTTTCCGATACTGCTTGTCAGCCGTTTGATTCAGGCAGTCGGCTGTGGCATGATGATTCCGTTCGGACAGATTATGCTTTTGCATCTCTATCCGACGGAAAAACACGGAAGGGTTATGGCGGCATTTTCCATGGCATCTATGGTATCCACGGTGGTAGGTCCGACCTATGCGGGATTGATGCTGGAAGCGGCCGGATGGCGCGGTGTATTTGCATCATTGTTTGTATTTGGACTGGTAATTATTGTTGTTGGCAGTATCTTCATGAAAAATATTATCCCAAAGGCAGAAGCCGAATTGAATGTGGGTTATGTGCTTCTTTCAGCCCTCGGCTTTGCCTCGCTGCTGATTGGCGTCAGCAACATGAGCAGCGGTTCAGTTTTGAAGCTAACGAGCGGTGGGCTGATCGTGATTGGCATTCTTTTTCTTGGCGTGTTTTCTAGGCTACAGCTTACCTCAAAAAAGCCTATGCTGAATCTGCGGGTATTCAAAGAGCCCTCTTTTCTGATTGCAGTTGTAATCAGCATTTGCCTGTATTTGATCTCCATGGGAACAGGGATGATTTTGCCGCTTTTTACAAAGTCTATCTGTGGGTTTTCTGATTCCGCCTATGGCTATGCAACGCTTGTCGGCTCGATTTTGGCGGTGTTCACGACTTTATATGCGGGCAGAGTATATGATAAAATGGGGATTAAACCGATGTTTTTCGCCGGAATTGTGCTGTTTGCAGTCTATTCCATCATGGGGATCTGCTTCTCGGCAAATACAGGTATTGTATATATTGCGGCAACCTTTGCGTTGCAAACCGTTGCAATGTCTATGTTAAATTCTCCTGCTACAACCATGGCGCTGAGCAAACTTTCGGGAAATATCCGTATAGACGGAAGTGCAGTTTTTAACACCATACGTCAAATTTCTAGTTCATTGGCGTCTACGCTTTCTGTATTGATTTATACATTGGCAGGAAGCGATATCCATGCAGTTCATGTTGTATATGTATACTATGGGATCGTAACAATTGCGATCGTCATATCCGTATTTCTGTATTTGAAAGCCACGCCCCAAATGGCATCTCTCTGACGCGCAGGAAAACTGTATCAAATCGATATGGACCGATTCCGCAATAAACCATAAAGCATGGCAGTCTTTGGAGACAGGAGCTGTTATTTTTTCAATACCCCAAATCTTCGCCAATCAGTATCAGCTCACAGCGTTCCTGCGCGCGCATCGGGCCTTGATGGATGACGATAGCGCGGCAAATGCTGTTGGGCGCTTTGCAGTGATAACACTGATTGCCGCCCGCTGCGGCACATGCCGGAATCGAGGCACCTTCTTCCATACAGGCTGCGCCGGAGGCGAAATCACCGAACAGACGCCATGCATTTTTAGGCGCTGCGATATTCTGTGCCCGGTCAATGGCAGAGGTCAGATCTGGTGTCAACTTATTTATGCCGCATACAAAAAAGACTTCCTTGGGACCGTAGAGCGTTGCGGAAACGCGGTTGCCTGCGCCGTCAATGTTGACGATCTCGCCGGTTTCGGAAACTGCATTGGCAGAAGTGATATACACTTCCGGGGTCTGCTGATAGCCGTCACCCTTCCAGTGCCAGGACACGTCGGTAGCTTTGTTCAATTTCTCGTATGCGCCAAGCTGCTCCAGCGTCATCGAGCCGCCAAAGGAGACGGACTTCCCTGCGGTCTGCTGTGCCAGATAATCTACGGCTTCTGCACCTGTCTCAAAATACTGGACGGAAAATCCGCGGCTTTCAAAAACAGCTGTTATGCGCTTGATATCCATTTCGCCAACTCCTTTCAGCAGAGTATCATAATTTGCCTGTAGCCTTTGAAACGATTATTTTCGCCCTTGGACATCAAATCGTGGACTGCTTCGATAGCAGTCTCGGCAGCAGAGCTTATTAGATTATAACATGCTCCGCATACTCTGCGCCATAGTAATCGAACAGATAGTACTTGCGGTTGGTGATCTTGCTGATCTCTTCCATATAATGCTCAACAGCAGCAGGAATAGAAGCGATCTTGGTACCATGTCATAGAAAAGCAGCAAGCAGTATTTGGCTGGTGAATCGGTAATTTAAGCCGTTTGCCAGCTTCTTTTTATGATAAAATAGAGAGCAGAGGGAGGCGGATGTTTATGAATCAGAAATTGAGAAGCGATGCTGACCGTATTGTTTCAGCAATCATCCATGCTGTGCTTCCAGACGAAGCGGTACAGCGTGCATTGATGGGCTATCAGCCACGGGGCGGAAAGACGCTGCTGGTCGCGGCAGGCAAGGCGGCATGGCAGATGGCACAGGCAGCGGTAAAGGTGCTGGGAACGGTAGACGGCGGTGTCGTTGTCACGAAATATGGTCATGTAAAGGGCGATATTCCGGGCGTGGACTGCTATGAAGCAGGGCATCCTGTGCCAGATGAAAACAGCTTTGCTGCAACCCAAAAGGCATTGGAACTGGTAAGCGGTCTGACGGAACAGGATACGGTGCTGTTTCTGCTGTCTGGCGGCGGAAGCGCATTGTTTGAAAAGCCGCTGATTTCCGGCGAAGAATTACAGGACATTACCAGCCAGCTGCTGGCAAGCGGCGCGGATATTGTAGAGATGAATACGGTTCGCAAGCGGTTGAGCGGCGTCAAGGGCGGACGGTTTGCGCAGGCGTGTGCTCCCGCGCAGGTATTCAGCATTGTGCTCAGCGATATTTTAGGCGATCCGCTGGACATGATCGCCAGCGGCCCGGCATATCCCGACAGCAGTACGTGCGAACAGGCAAGAGGGATTGCCAATAAGTACCAGTTGAAGCTGTCGCATCAGGCATGTGAGCTGCTGGAACAGGAGACGCCGAAGAAGCTGGACAATGTGACCACGCAGATCACCGGCAGTGTACGTGAGCTGTGCGCAGCAGCTGCAAAGGAATGTGCGGCGTTTGGCTATGAAACGGTCATGCTGACAGATCAGCTTTGTTGTGAAGCGCGGGATGCAGGTAGTTTTCTTGCAAGCATCCTGCGAACCCATGCAGACGATGGAAAATCCATTGCGTATATTGCCGGCGGCGAGACGATCGTACACCTGACCGGCAGGGGATTGGGCGGACGCAATCAGGAGCTTGCACTTGCAGCCGCGCTGGGTATTGCTGGGATCACAGGTGCAGCAGTCTTTTCAGTCGGCAGCGACGGTACAGACGGCCCGACAGATGCAGCAGGTGGCTATGTCGACCACGATACACAGGCAGAACTGGCAGGCATGGGCTGCGATATTTTTGCTGTGTTGCAGGAAAATGATGCCTATCATGCGCTGGAAAAGACCGGCGGGCTGATTATGACTGGACCGACTGGAACCAATGTCAATGATGTTGCGGTTGCGCTGCTGAAACGATAATATGCAACGCTGGCAGGAAGAATATTGCCGTGAGAAATGATTGAAAAGAAAGACGAGGGGCTTTCCGGAATGATGAACCGGAAAGCCCCTTTTTGCGTGGAAATACATCCTGTATGGTGTTGCTGCTGTATAAAATGTGTACCTTTGCAGCTTATTTTATCGTGTCCTGAAAGGTTGCCGTTTCGCGGAATGATTTCGGAGTAATGCCGGAGAGCTTTTTAAAAATACGGCTGAAATAATAAACGTCAGGAATCCCGCATTGATTTGCGACGGTTTTGATTGGAAGATCTGTTGCTACCAGCAGGCGCTGCGCATGAAGAATACGCTTTTGATTGACGTAGTCGGTTAAAGAGACGCCCATTTCCTTTTTAAACAGCGTGGAAAGGTAGCTTGCGTTAATAGAAAGATATTCTGAAAAGGCTTTGAGGCTCAGATCGGCACACAAATTGGTATCGATATAAGTAAGCACCTTCTGTATCATAGGTGAATGGTTCTTTAGCGTATAGCGTCGGATCAGCTCGCAATAATCTTTGATGATTTGACGCCGGAGGGAATTTACCTGATCCAGATTTGTGATCTCTTCGATTTGTTTGACATGGGAATTGGAAACGCTGTCAATGTGGATCGGATGAACGCCAGCCTGCTCTGCGGATTTGCGAAGTAGAGAATTCATAGTGATTGAGAGATCCTTTTGATCCCGGAGTAAATTGACCAAACGCGGAGGGAAAATAAGCTGACAAAATAAGGTCTCTAATTCGAGGGCTTTCTCTTCATTGGCATTGCGAATAGCGTTAAGCAGTTCATTTTCTACATGATATCGGGTTTCAATCAGCCGCATATTCTCGAATGGAACATCGGAAATATGGAACTGATTGCTGTGAAATTCATGCCAGGCCTGTGGTTTTGTGCTGCTGATATATTCGATTTTGAAATTGCCTTTTCCAAACAGTTCTTCCGCGAGCACGATCAGTACATCCTCGTGATGCTGGTTGATGGGATTGTTTGAAATGCTGTGGCAGTAGTGCGTTACGATTTCATGCAATTCATCGGGAATATGTTGCTGTTGCAAAATCTGCTGCATACGACTGGATGTGATTATTTCAGACATGACTGGACCGCAAAACAATAGCTCTTGCGCATCCAGCAGCAGAGCGGAATACATGCACTGAAAGCCATCCACGATATGATAAATCGTTCGCGGTAACAGTGCTTTTATGGGCGATGCGCAGAGGATCTCATCGGAAGACATGCCTAAAATGGTGCTTCTCAGACCGAGGTCGCACCAGCTCCAGTCTTCACAGGGCAGCGTAACACAGCGGGAAGGAATATAGTTTATTTTACAAAGCCGTTGGACAAACTGAATGAGTTGATTTTGTTTCATTTTAGATGACCGCCTATAAAGAGTGTGGAGATGATACGGACAATTATACTATAGATTCAATATTAAGCAAATTTTAATGAAATATCATTGCACAGATTTTAGATTTTTTTGCATTATGATCGCATTATTTTTTTGAACCAAAAAATCAGATAAAAACAAGTAAAAATCCTCTCTATGAAAAAGTCCTTGGTCGAAATACAATGATTTCAACAAAAAGAAAGCGTGTAAAAACAATGGTTTGGATAAAATATCTAAAAACTCTGCAAGATATCGAGGATAAGGGGATTCTAACATTGAGGTTATAAAATAAAACATATAGAGGTGAAGGATTATGAAGACATCATATTTATACCCGCAAGACAGCGTAAGCAGACGTGCAGTACGACTGGACGGCATGTGGAAATTCCAGCTCGACCCAAATTCCTGCGGCATTGTAGACGGCTGGATGGATGGTCTCCCGGCTCCTGATGAGATTCCGGTTCCAGCCAGCTTTGCGGATCTGTATACAGACAAGCAGACGCGTGAATTCTGCGGCGATTTCTGGTATGAGACGGAGGTCTTTGTCCCGGATGAATGGCAGGGAAAGGAAGTTGATATCCGTTTTGGAAGTGTTACCCATCGTGCAACGGTATATCTGAATGGTGTGCAGGTCACAGCGCATGAAGGCGGTTTCCTGCCATTCTGTGCCCGTATTACAGAGATTGCACATTACGGTGCGCATAATAAACTGGTCGTAATGGGGAATAATGAACTCAGTGAGACAACGATTCCGTGCGGCGCAGTCGCAACATTGCCGAGCGGGCGCAAGGTTGCAAAACCATATTTTGACTTTTACAACTATTCCGGTATCCAGCGTCCGGTCTGGCTGGTCGCAACGCCGAAGGAATCGATTTTTGATTTTTCTGTATCTCATACAATTTGCGGCGCGGATGCCGTTGTCACGTATGATGTTGTGACAACAGGCGAAAGCAACGTCACCATTGAAGTTAAGGATGAGGAAGGACGTACAGTCGCCACAGCGTGTGGGAAGCGTGGTGAAATTAC
>JAUNWG010000111.1 GCA_030540435.1 Eubacteriales bacterium | reverse complement strand
GCTTCTGTACCTGAAAGATACTCCATTGACACCTGCCATGAAGAAAATGATTTCTATTATGCAGGATGAAGCGTAAACAAGGAGTTGACAATATTTGTAATACTACTGCAGAAGCTCATGCGGAATATCTGTGCGATTTTACGAAAAAAATCAATAAAAAGCAAAGCCGGCTGGAAGAATTGCATCCCTCGGCCGGCTTATATACTGCATTTTTAATTATATCTTGAGCATGTTTTGGATGCATCTCGTTTTATGTCTTCCCACTATTCATCCAAATATTTCAATCTTTGCAAAAAATCCATATTTTCTGTTTTTTCACATATTGCATCAATACCGGAAGATATAATCCAGATGCCCATGCCTCTCTGCGCGCATGTCACCAACATCTGAATAATCATTTCATGATAAGACGGCTCCTGTCCTGCAAATGGAAACAGGCAGACTAGCAAATGCGGATTTAATAGATACCACTTATAATAGGACAATCGCAGTCTTTCAGGAAGAGACCATTCGCTTAGAGGTTTCAAAAGCTCTTCTCGTTCGAACCATGTGGTAGCCTTATCGAAAATATTGTCCACAATATTTTTGCGGATAAAATGCATTCTGGCTTTTGGAAGCAGACAGGTGGTCAAATTATCCAGCGCTGTCAGGTTATCAAACAACACTCCACTCTTTTTGTCCGGCATCTCTGTCTGAATCCCAATCTCCTTTCCCAGTAACTTTGGGAGTTCATTGCTCTCATAGTATTTTCCACCCAGCCAGAAAAAGCCAGACTGCCATCCCTTTTCACCTAGCAGGCAATCCCTTATCCGCGATACTGTATTATAGTTTTCATCCCTCAGAAAAGCAATCTCGCCGCTTCGGACCTTAAATGAAAGCGGCAGCATTTCTTCAAACTGCAGATCAGATACTCGCAGAATGATATTTCCATTTTCCTTTGAAATTACATGATTTCTCTCTGATATGCCACTTCTTCGCTCCCAGCCCAGAATCTCATATAGTCGTTCATCATACTCTTCAGGATACAGCCGATAACATATCCGCCGATTTTTCATTATATCCACCCGATTTGCATATTGGTATATAAAATCCTCATCCATATCCAACAGAAAGATTGCTGTACCTTGCTCCTGCAGGAACTGCGCACAGTCCATAAACTCCCCCAGATCCTGTCCGCGCAGTATTTCTGTGATTCTATCTAGTACAATAATTCTGCTTTTTGTAAACCATGCCCTATATACTGCAAGTTTATAGTAATCTAGCATAGAAAGCGTATACAGCTTATCTTCCCAGCCAGATTTTATCCCCATCCGTTCCAATATCATCCGCGACTCTTGAGAATGCAGCCTGTGGTCTATCTCCCCTCGCGGCATCTTATTCCACTTGCTTCCAAGCGTGATTACATAATCCCATGCTGTCAGTTCTTTTGTGACAAATCTGTGCTTGTCTATAATCATGCAGTTTTGCCGAATCCACCGCCGCAGCTCGGATATCCTGACACGATTTCCACAGGAAAATACTTTTCCGTCCTTCATGACAGAGCTTCCATTAAAAATACCCAGATATGCCGCCCCGGCCGATAAATGATCATCTGTATAGATTCCAATGCACTCCCCCTTGCAAATAAAAGCATCAAATTCATATTCTCCGCCCTTAAACTGGAATTGCCCTTTTTCTATCCGTATTAGTTCTTCTTTCATCTGCTGTTATTCCTTTCGGAAACGAAGCGGCAAGGTCGCACTGCATTCTGTGCCAACTCCCTTTGCACTATAAATCCGCAGTCCGTAATCCTCTCCAAACATCAGCCGGATTCTGCTATTGACATTCCGCAATGCAATGCCACCCGACTGCGCAATTGTGTCCACTCTAGAAAACTGCGCGTTTAATTTCTCTACCTGCTCCTCAGAAATGCCGACACCGTCATCTTTGACGCGCAAAAACAATGTTTTGTCGCTGTTTTCAACAATGATCCACACAGTTCCATGTTCGATCTTATCCTCCAAACCGTGCACGATTGCATTTTCGACCAACGGCTGTAAAATCAACTTCGGCATTTTGGCCTCCAGCAGCCGCTCATTCTCTATTTCCACCTCCATAGAAAGTTTATCTCCAAATCGGCACCGCTGAATCGTAAAATAATTTTCCACATTATCCAGCTCATCTGAAAATGTAACAGATTCCTGTACATTGGAGATTGTATACCGGAAAAAGGTCGCCAGTGCTTCAGTTGTTTCGGCAATATTCTCGCAGTCAGCAAGCAGCGCATCTGCGCGGATTGCTTCCAGCGTATTATACAAAAAGTGTGGATTGATCTGGTTTTGCAGCGCCAGATATTTTGCATGCCGTTCTTGCAGTTTGATACTTTTCTCGCCATACAGCCGTTCCCGGATGTCTGAAAAAAACTCCTTTAGGACCGGCTCCTGTTCCCAGTCTGCACGCAGAACGCGATCTAAATCTTTCTCCTTATTATACTGTCGGATCGCCTGATACAGTTTCAGTTGTGTCCGCAGCCACATAATCTGCACCTACCTGTATAATTTTTTGTAGTCTGACGGATTGATGCCTGTTGTTTTCTTAAATAATCTTGAAAAATATTTCAAATCCCTATAACCGACCATTTCTGCGGCATCACTCACCATAATATCTTTTTCGCATAAAAGCTCTTTTGCTTTTTTTATCCGCAAGTCGGTAAGATAGTCTGTAAAATTCTGTCCAGTCTCTTTTTTAAACAGTGTCGAGAAATATGTTGCATTGAAGCCTACCACGCCACTGACATCCTCTAGCCTCAGTGCTTCCTGATAGTGTTCCTGTATATATTTTTTTGCTTCTGTAATTGGTCTGGTCTCCTGAACTGTCTTTTCCGCTTTGATCTCCAGAAGCTTCCGGCTGATATTCCTTTCCAAAAGTGCAGCAACTCTCTGCACACTGGTGCAATACCAGAAGCTTTCCTTCATTTTTTTGAAAAAGCACTCCTCAATTTTTCCGCTCTGTTCCATGCCAAACATACACGCCCTAACGATCTCGTCAAACCAGTCCTCCACCATTTGTCCATTCAATTCCTCATCCCCAAGAATAGCAACAGTACTTTTCTTCAGCTCGTGTTTAAACTGCTCTACATTCAGGTATTCTGCCGCCTCATGGAACCGCTTTTTCTGTGCAGAATCCATCTGATATCTTTTGTCAAAAGGAATCTCTTCTGATGCGGCATCCCTCCATACCTGGTTTTTACAGATACGATCCCGACAGAGCCATAACGCTTCCCGCATAGAATCCGTCAATTGCTCTATAGTCGTCCGTATACTGCCCAGGCAGACTGTAATTTTGATATCCCAGAATAAATCCCTCTGTTTTTCGATTTCCTTCCTAATCTTTGTAAAGCATTGCTTTACACCCACCACCTGATAATTTTCACAATGAATAACAACAGCAATGCCCTCCTTTAAAATAGCAACTGCCGACTCGTCAGTAGCAAGTCCCACTTCTTTACGCACAATTTCCAAGGAATGCTGCATCATAAGTCGATAGCCGTCCTTATGATCTTCTGCATTGGATATATCCGGTTTGATCAAAGCCACACCGTAATATCCACCCGCAAAATGAAATCCAAATTCATCATTTGCCTGATCCGCGCTCAGAAAGGCTTGATGTCCGTCTGCGCAGTCCCTCAAAAGAGAGAACAATATCATCTGCCGTTTTTCCTGATCCTTCTTCCGCCGATATTCAAGTTCCGACTCTTCACCCAGCTTTTCTCTGATTCGCAGCAGAATACCAGTCAATTCCTCCTTTTTTAAAGGCTTTAATATATAATCCTCTACTCCATATCTCAGTGCGCTTTGTGCATATTCAAACTGAGAGTATCCACTGATGATGATAAAATGAATCTTCGGCTGGATGGCACGTGCCTGTCGGATCAATTCAATGCCGTCGCATCCTGGCATCCGAATATCTGTAATCAAAAGCTGCGGCTGCGTTTCTTTTACAAGCTCGAGTGCACGGATTCCGTCATTTGCTATGCCGACAATCTCATACCCCAGCTTTCCCCAATCTATCAGCTTTTGGAGCAGCAATACTACCTTTTTTTCATCATCTGCAAGGACTGCCTTTAACATTTGTATGCCTCCCATATCCTCAAACCGCTTTCCACTGCCAGCAAATTTTTTCGTCTGCTGATAGTGAAAAAAGGGAAAACGCACCCGTTTTCCCTTTTCTCTATCATATTATCATATAGGTTCTCTCTTTTACAAGAGGTTCGCCATATTCCAGGAAAATAGCAGAGGCTCATTCGTACTCAGCTAGATTGCTGGAATCGATCCATGTATTATCTGTAAGAATGGTATTGGTCTCCAATTCGCCGCCATCAAGCAGGGTAACTGCTGCTTCAATGCCGTTTTCCGCCATAGCGCCACCGTTCTGCGATACTGTACCAGCGATTCTTCCATCACCAATTGCTTCAAATCCATCCGGTGTGCCGTCTACACCAGCAATAATGATTCCACTATTGGCACCCGCTGCATTGCCTGCGCCTACTGCCATACCATCATTTTCACAGATGATTGCATCCAAATCATAAGCGGACAACCAGCTCTCTACAGTAGACTGTGCACTCGCGGTATCCCACTGGCAGTCTGCTGGCTGGACAACCTGAACCATATCCGGATAGTTCTTTAGAATGTTCTCATAGCCTTCCATTCTCTGCAATCCTCCAGCATCACCAGAAGGACCGGTCAAGATAGCAATGTTGCCCTTGCCGTTGAGAAGGTCTGCTACCTTCTGCATCTCTGTCTCTCCCGCTTTTACATTGTCGCCACAAGACAGGGCAGAAATACCATAGCTTTCCCAATCTGTGCAGGCAGAGATAATATTAATCACTACAACGCCCTTATCTGCAGCTGCCTTTGCTGCAGCGCCCAGTCCGTCCGGATCCACCGGCTCAAACAGGATTGCATCATAACCTTCAGATACGCACTGCTCGATCTGACTGATCTGTGTTGCTGCATCCTGATCCGCGCTCAGGATTGTAAGATCAACGCCCAATTCCTCTGCCTTTGCTTCTGCAGCATCAGAGACAGCAATCTGGAACGCATTGGTCTGATGCTGCTGGATCAGCGCGATTTTATAGCCGTCGTCATTTCCTGTAGCAGAGCCCTGTGCGTCGCCTGTTGAGGTGCTGCTACAGCCAGTGAGCATACCAACTATCATAGCTCCCGTAGTGAGTAATGCTGCCAGTCTTTTCATGTTTTCTTCCTCCTTAAGAATAAAATATGTATTATGCATAGGGTTCAACGCAAAGAAAATCTTTAGTTTTTCTTGCTCTTACCCTTTACATCAATTAATACAGCCAAAACGATGATTAAGCCCTTGACGATCTTTTGCCAGTGAGAAGATACACCCAGAATATCCAAGCCATTGGCAATGACGGTAATCAGAAGTGCACCAATGACTACGCCCCACGGTCTGCCAACACCGCCGGTCATGGATACACCGCCGACAACACAAGCTGTGATCGCATCCATCTCATAACTTTCTGCCGCAGTTGGCTGACCGATTGTAACGCGAGATGTCATCAAGAATCCGCATAAACCTGCCAAAAGTCCCGCAATGGCAAAGGTAGAAATGCGGATACCAATCGTGTTGATACCAGCTACTCTTGCTGCTAGCAAATTGCCTCCGCAGGCATAAACCCGCCGTCCATACACCGTCTTAGACAATACAAAAGCACAGATTACGATAATAATAACCAAAAATACCGCCAGCATCGGAATGCCAAAAATTGAGCTTGCCGCAATCGCCTGATATTGGGCAGAAATTCCAGTAACCGGTTTACCATGGCATATCAGTAGAGCCAAGCCACGCACTGCTGTCATTGTTCCAAGTGTCATAATAAACGGCGGCAGATCTCCTATTGCAACGCCAATGCCATTCACAAGACCAACTGCAAGACCTGCAAGTAACGCTATGGTCAGCGGTACAACCAGAGGATAGTTTCCCTGTCCCAACATTGCTGCCAGAATACCAGTGAATGCAACTGTGGAACCAACAGACATATCAAATCCGCCTGCAATGATGACAAACATCATGCCAAAAGAGAGAATGCCGTTAATAGATGCCTGTTTCAAAATATTGACTAGGTTCGTCGGCTGAATAAAGCTGGGCTTCAAGCATGTCAGGATAATGACCAGCACAGCAAAAATGATAAAAATAAAATACTCGCTCACCAGAGCCTTTACACTCTTTGTCTGTTTCATTTTATCTCCTTTCCATATCCTT